>CALCJG010000380.1 GCA_937967705.1 uncultured Spirochaetia bacterium | reverse complement strand
GGCGACCACCGAGATCTACACTCTTTCCCTACACGACG
The DNA here is from genome assembly GCA_937967705.1 of uncultured Spirochaetia bacterium. Classification (GTDB taxonomy): domain Bacteria; phylum Spirochaetota; class UBA4802; order UBA4802; family JAGODF01; genus CALCJG01. The sequence continues at coordinate 21,288 of CALCJG010000380.1, read as the reverse complement.
CTCTTCCGATCTTCCACCCCGGCGATGTTTTTCCCCTTGAGAATGTTGTATTTGCGTAGAAAATGCCGCACCAGCAGCGGAACATCCTCCAGCCTGTCCCGGAGAGACGGCAGCCGGAGACCGATGACGTTGATCCGGTAATAAAGATCGTCGCGGAACCGACCCCGAGCCACCTCCTCCCGCAGATCCCGGTTGGTGGCGGCGATGATGCGCACGTCCGCCCGGACCGTTTCCGTCGATCCCAGGGGTTCATAGGTCCGGTCCTGCAGGAAGCGCAGCAGCTTCACCTGGAGAGCCTGGCTGATCTCCCCGATCTCGTCCAGGAAGAGCGTCCCGTTGCCCGCAGCTGCGATCTTTCCCGGCCGGTCCTTTTTGGCATCGGTAAAGGCCCCGGCCTTGTAGCCGAAGAGCTCTGACTCCAGGAGATTGTCGGGCAGGGCGGCGCAGTTGATCACCACCATCGGCTGATCCCTCCGGGGGCTCAGATTATGGATGGCCCGGGCCACCAGTTCCTTGCCCGTCCCGCTGGCTCCCTCTATCAGCACGGAACTGTCGCTCTCCGATACATCGGGCAGAATCCTGAAGATGTCCTGCATGGCCTTGCTCTTGCTCACAATATCCTCAAAGGTATACCGGCCCTCTATGGCCTTGCGGAGCTCTTCCACCTCGCTGACGTCCCGAAAGGTCTCCACGCCCCCGATGATCTCCCCGTCCCGGTCTCTCAGAAGAGCCGTGCTGATGGTCACGGGGATTCGCTCCCCGCCGGCGTTTACGATGAAGATCGTCCTGTCGATAATGTTCCGTGAGCTGCCTATGGTCTCCCGCAGGGCGCAGGAATGCTCGCAGATGCTGGCATGGAACACCTCATAGCAGAGACGTCCCACCGCCTCGCTTGCCTTGATCCCCAGAATGGCCTCGGCGGCCCGGTTGAGCGAGGTGATGCGGAAATCCCGGTCCACCGTAAAAACCCCGTCCGCGATGCTGTTGAGGATGATGTCGGTGCCGATCCCTGAGCCTGTATGATTATCTTCCATAAACTAGATTTTATCTCAGGATTTCCCTTCCCTTGGAATTTTAATCGGCACCGGCTTCACCTTCCATATCTCCGAGGCGTATTCGGCGATGGTGCGGTCCGTGGAAAACTTTCCCATTCCCGCCACGTTTCGGATGCACATGCGGGTCCAGGTCTCCTGGTCCCGGTAGGTGCTCTCCACCCGTTCATGGCACCGGATGTAGGACTCGTAATCCGCCAGCAGCATGTACTGATCCCCCTGCAGGAGGGACTGGACAAGAGGGCCGAAGAGGCCGGGCTCCTCGGGAGCCAGTATCCCGTTCTGCATCAGGTCCAGCGCCGCTTTCAGCTCCGGGTTCCCGTGATAGTAGTGCTGGGGATTGTACCCGGTGGATTTCATCCGGAAGACCTCGTCGGTGTCCATCCCGAAGATGAAGATGTTCTCCTCCCCCACCTCCTCGCGTATCTCCACGTTGGCGCCGTCCAGTGTACCGATGGTGAGCGCCCCGTTGAGGGCGAACTTCATGTTGCCCGTACCGGAGGCCTCGGTGCCCGCCGTGGATATCTGCTCTGAGAGGTCCGCCGCCGGCATGATCTTCTCCGCAAGCGAAACGGAGTAATTGGGAATGAAGACCACCTTGAGGCGGTCTCCGATGTCCGGATCGTTGTTGATCAGATCCCCCAGGGCGTTTATCAGCTTTATGATGAGCTTGGCCATGAAGTATCCCGGCGCCGCCTTCCCGGCAAAGAGGACGGTACGGGGGAGGTAATCCCCTTCGGGCCGCGATTTGATCCGGTTAAAGAGTGTCATCACATGGAGCGCGTTCAACAGCTGCCGCTTGTACTCATGTATCCGCTTCACCTGAACGTCAAAGAGGGAATCAGGATTGATGTCCACCTCCTGTATACCCTCTATGAAGGCGGCGAGCTTTTCCTTGTTGCCGCGCTTGATGCTCCGCCAATCCTCCCGGAAGCCGCTCTCCTCACCGAAGGGCACGATTTTCTTCAACTCCCGGAGGTCCTTCACCCAGGCGTCCCCTATGCGCGAGCTGATGAGGGAGGACAGCCCCGGGTTGCAGAGTTTCAGCCAGCGGCGCTGGGTTATACCGTTGGTCTTGTTGTTGAACTTTTCCGGCCATATCTCGTAAAAATCCTGAAAGACGCCGGTCCTGAGAATATCCGAATGCAGAGCCGCCACGCCGTTGAGGGAATGGCTTCCCGCAATTGCCAGATGGGCCATGCGGACCCTCCGCTCCTGTCCCTCTTCTATTATGGACATCCGCCGCAGCCGCGCGTTGTCGCCGGGGAAACGCTCCCGGATGCGGTCCAGAAAGCGCTGGTTGATCTCGTAGATGATCTGAAGGTGGCGCGGTAGAACGCTCTCCATGAGGCTCACGGGCCACTGCTCCAGCGCCTCGGGCAGGACGGTGTGATTGGTATATCCGAAGGTTCCCGTGGTGATCTCCCAGGCGGTGTCCCAGTCCAGCCCTTCGTTGTCCAGAAAGATTCGCATCAGCTCGGCGATGGCAATGGCGGGATGCGTGTCGTTCAACTGCACCGCCACCTTGTCAGCGAAGGAGGTGAAATTCTCATGCCCCTTTTTATACCGCCGCACGATGTCCTGCAGCGTGGCGGAAACGAAGAAGTACTCCTGCTTGAGGCGCAGTTCCTTTCCCTCGAAGACGTTGTCGTTGGGATAGAGCACCTTGGAGATGTTCTCGGAGTGGGCCTTGTCCGACACGGCCCGTTCGTAATCGCCGTGATTGAAGTATTCCAGGTTGAAGTCGCGGGTGGCCTTGGCCGACCAGAGGCGCAGATTGTTGACGGTATTGTTCCTGTAGCCCGGCACCGGGGTATCGTAGGCCATGGCCATCACCACTTCCGTATCCGTCCAGCTGAAGCGCTGACGCCCGCTTGAATCGGTATAGGTGTTGACCCGCCCGTGGAAATGCACCGGGTAGAGATACTCCGGACGGGCGAACTCCCAGGGATTCCCGTAGCGGAGCCAGTTGTCGGGGGTTTCGATCTGATATCCGTCCTTGATCCTCTGAAAGAAGATCCCGTACTCGTAACGTATGCCATATCCGTAGGCCGGTAGCTCCAGGGTGGCCATGGAATCGAGAAAGCAGGCCGCCAGTCTGCCCAGCCCCCCGTTGCCCAGGCCGGCATCCCATTCCATTTCCTGTAGATCCTCCAGGCTGTACCCCAGATCCAGAAGCGCCCTGTTCACGTTCTCATAGAGGTCCAGATTGATGAGGCTGTTGCCCAGGGTCCTCCCTATCAGGAACTCCAGGGAGAGATAATAGACCCGCTTGGCGTCCTGATCGTAATAGCTCTGCTGCGTCTCCACCCAGCGTTCGATGAGCCTGTCGCGGGCGGTGTAGGCCAGGCTCTTGAAGAGATCCAGGTCTGTGGCGGAATATTCGTCCTTGGCGCAGGAATACTCCAGGTGATTGACGAAGGAGAGCTGAAGGGATTCGACATCCCTTCCCTGAAAATCGTTGGTGGAAGGGGTCAGTTTTTTCTTGGGAACACTCTTTTTTTCTGCCATACCGTCTCCCGGTTCACTGTGAGATTCTTCATTTCCATCCCTTATGCTATACAAAAAAGCCCGATCGTCAAGAACCTTTTGCCGGATTATCCGTTGGACCCCTGGAAAAAGGGGATCAGGCCCCCATTTAGAACATTATTTGAAATATGCTCAATAATATAATATTTCAAATAAATGAAATATTAAAATATAAATAATATTTATAAAAAAAATAATTTAATATAATAAATTATCTTTTTTTCTTGCCAATTTTTTGGAAATAATTTTATATTTACATTATATTTATATTAGATAGTTTTAATACATTAGCATGTGTTATTCAAATAAGTATATATTACACTACACAGGCGAATAAAGACAGATCAATATTTTACATAAGGAGGTATCAGTAATGAGAAAAATACCGGTACTATTATTGTCGCTGCTGGTGGCCGCTCTGTTTTCACTGGGGTGCGCTCAGAAGCAGGTCAAGAAGGAAGAGCCAAAGGTACAATCGGGATTCGGCACCGAGATGATCGTCAAGGCATCCAATGAAAAGCTGGCGGAGATGCCCGTAAAGGGCTTCAGCGCCGACAGCGCCAAGCTGAAGAAAGAGGTCGTCAAGGACTGGGTTAAGGATATTCTCCCGGCCGTCAGGGAGATCATCAGTAAGATGCCCGAGGGATACAAGCTGCAGGTGACCGGCCACGTGGCCAAACCGAGATACTCCCGATCCAAAAAACCCGTTTCCACGATGCGTGCCAGGGCGGTTTACAGGGAACTCGTCAAGAACGGCGTTCCGAAAGACAAGCTGACCTATAAGGGCGTGGGTTATTCCGATCCCGTTCCGGATATCGGAATCTCCGATCCCCGCCAGCGCCGTGTAACCTTCAAGCTCGTTCCGTCTACATAAGGTATCAACCCTCCAACAAAATAATACCTCAAAGGAGAGTCGTCCGTCCCGTTCCTCAAGGGAGCGGGACGGTCTCCGGCGGGGTCTCTTTCCGGGATCGACCTCATCACCCCCTTTTAAAAAATACGCTCCTTTAGATTATCTGTTTGACAATCTTCCACCCGCCCTGTAGTGTACAGTAAGCCCTTATGCTCCGCCGTCTGTAAAGTTCCGGGAAGAGGCGGGTGGAACAGAAGCGGGCAATACAGAATGAGCATAAAGCCGATGATGAAATCCCTGACACAAATCCTGATCCTTACGGCCTTTCTGGCGGGCACCCCCCTGGTCTTATGGGCGACCCCGAAAAGCTACGACGAGACCGACGCGTTGATCCGCGAGAGCAACACGGTGCGCAAGGCCTCCCTGATACGCCTGGGCGGGGGCGCCTTCGGCACGGTACACCTGGCGGACAGCAAGGCGGACAAATACTACGACGACAACTGGGCCGCCTTTGCGGACTACTTCTTTTCCCGCAACCGGAGCCGCTACGGAAACGGGCACGACTATTACGCCCGCTTTACCTACAAGCATTTCGAGATGAGCGACAGCAAGGTGGAGCAGAAGGACGATTACATCGTCTACAAGGGGAAGATCAACGCGATGGCCCTGGACGCGGGGCTGCGCTACATTTACGGCTGGTACTTCTGGGGCCGGCTCTGGCAGGGATACGTTCTGGCGGCCCCCCGGGTTCAGCACACCAACATTACCTCCTACGACTTGGACACCAAGGAGAAGGTGGACTCCAAGAAGTACACCTCCCTGGGGATTGTGGGCGGGGCCGGGATCGAGGTGACCCTGGGACCGAACTGGGCCCTCTTTGCCGAATACAATTACGGCTACATGCCGGTGAGCAAGAGCAAGACCAACACCGAGGGCCATCAGGGCTACTTCGGAATCAGCTACCGCAACGCCATTTTGGGAGGTGAGGAACCGGGGATTTAAACCGCTGATCCCTTGCTATCCAGGATCATGAACCTACCAAAAAACAACCGCTTAATCCACCTGCCGTTAAAAGCGTTACTGCTACTCCTGATTGCCGTCTGCAGTTCCTGTTCCCTCGGGGAGGGAGAGTTCCTGGATTCCGCCAGATCCGTCATCTATGTCTGCGGTCAGTACAACCTCCGGGCATGCTACTGGAAGGTGGATGATGGCCATTCCGTCCGGGTGGACCTGACAACCCCCCTGGGTACAGCCACAGAGGCCAAATCCCTCTTTATGGACGGGGATGATGTGTATGTGGCGGGCTACTACTATTACGCCATCAACAAACCCTGCTACTGGAAAAACGGTCAGTTCATCGACCTGTACCCCCCCAGCGCCAACGGTGAGTGCAAGGCTAACTCAATTTATGTCCACAACGGTACTCCCTACATAGCAGGTTATTACTATTCATCTGGTATCTATAACGCCTGTTACTGGGTTAGGAACAATCCTCCCATAGTCCTCGCCTCCGGCGCTTCGGGCACCCAGGTCCTCGCCATACTGGCGGAGGGAAACAACATTCACGCAGTCTATACAAACCCCGGAGCAAATCTTTATTACTGGAAAAACGGCTCCTCCACACCGATTCTCTCGGGTATGACATCCTTCGATACAGCCCGAATGGTCTTTCGGGACAACAGCCTCCATATAGGCATTCTCTATAAAAATGGCACATACTTCATTCAATACTGGATCAACGGGACCCTCTTTCCCTGGATTGAGAGTGACGCGGGACCCAAGCCCATCGGCTTTGATCTCTACCGGGGCGATATCCATATCAGTTATACAGATTCATCCAATAGGGGAGTTCAGTGGAGCAGAAGCAGCCAGATTGCGAGCCAGCTCGGTCTTCCCTCCCCCAGTTGCGCCTCTGCCATCAAACATGCAGGCTCCTCGCGGTACATAGCCGGAGCCCACACCAATAACTATATTCCCTACCTCTCGAAGGACGGAGTTGTTATCCCCCTGGACAATATGGGTTCTGCTGTTGTCACCATCAACGACATCGCCCTGGGACCCAAATCCTCGCTATCAGAGTGATTACTCGGATATAATATAAGAGAATCATATTATTATAAAACCGACAAGATCATCCAAAAAAAATATTATGGCTGATGGTTTTCTTGAGCACATCAGAAAAGAATACAAAGATTATAAACTGATCATTTCCCTTTCCACTTTTCCTGCTTCGTTATCCACTGATTCATCTGATCCGGAGATTCAAAATATTTCTTAACCACTTTAAAGGTTGGATCCTTTACCCCTTCCTTGGCTCCCGGCACATCACCTAAGGACTTTGCCGCTCCCCGGAAAAGCCACTTTTTCGTTTTATTGTCCTTAACAAAAGATATATACAGATTTTTTTTATTATCACTCAGGCGAATATTCGTCTTGCTTTTAAGATACTCCTTTGCAATTGCCTTTACAGCTTCTAATGCCAGATCCCGTCCCATCATTTTCATAGAACTTTCCAAGCTAAAGCCTTTACCCGAATACTGTGAGGCCGACGCTGCCACCATTCCCCCGGCAGCCAGAGTTGCCATAATGATAGCGCTGGAGTTTTCCCCTATCTGCTCCTTGTTCATATATAGTCCCCCCAAACCGGGACGCCCATCTCGAGTTAAATTATGAGTAATAACCTGATTGTATTGATTCTTATTGATATCCTCAAGGAACTCCCCATTCATATCCTTTATCACATCGGAGAGAGAATTCTTCTTGTTCTTTTTCATCGACAGAGGGATTGAAACAGGGAAAATACAGGCCAGTGGGATAATACGCTGTATTATGACACGTCGATACTCATAGCTTCCTGCTGGCTTGAGACCATCGAGCACAAGATTGTTAAGGTTTATGACTTTTTGAAATTTTTTCCCGCCCGCATCCCAGACGGTTTTATCAGCCTTATCTTTCATCAAGGTGTTGATAACCTTATTGAGCACTCGTTTATCATAAACATCGATGGCATAGTAGATGTTATATTCATCCCATTTCATCGGAGCAAGAGTTGCACTAAAAGTATAACCGGATATACCGCAAAAGCTGTCATCATTGGTTTGAGTGCTATGAAAGACAACGGATATATTGAGGAAAACGTCTTCTGGTTTGAGATTGAATACTTCTTTTAGCCTCAATTCGTTATGCTTTAAGAAGTTCTCAATGATACTCTTTACTACCTCTCTTTCCTCAAGCTTCAACTCCTCCGTCTTTCCTTCCTCTGTATAGAATATTTTACCATTATCATCCACCAAAAATTTATCAGGATAATGCTTATCGGGTTCCCATTTACTTTCCAGTCCATAATGTTGGATGTTAACCCTATATTCAATCATCTTCCCTTTTTGCTGTGGAGCCATCGGAGACTTTAGATAATCGAGATTACCCTTTGAGTAGTGCATACATCCCATGGAAAGACTGAAACCCACCAAACATAGAAAACACCATCTCCATACCTTCATAGATTCACCTCGCGCACATGGTTATTGGATACTACTTGATCAATCTCCGAACGACAAAGATCAACAGCATTGAGAATAAATAATCATCCATATTGCAATATATGATGTTTATTATCAGACATATTTGTCAATTATTTTTATTCATTCATTAAAGTATATCTACAGGCATCCGATTTCCTTAATCGCGGATTTAACATAATTTGCCCCCCGCATCGCCGGACATGCGGTCACGCAGAGGGAGCAGGTATTCAGATTGTGCTCGTCCACCGTGGAGGTGAGGAAGAGGGCGTCGCGGTCCTCCGGCCGCCAGTCCCGCGCCTTTAAAAAATAGGCAAACTGCGGGGTTTTAGAGGAATGCCGCAGGCAGCGGATCATGTCCACCCGGCCCGTCGGGCCGATGGCGGCGACTGGGCAGGCCTCCCGGCAGGCGGTGCATCCCTCGGGACAGGCGAAGGCTTCGGCTTCCGGCCAGGCCTGATGGGGCAGATCCGCACTGGTGACCAGTCCTCCCAGGATGAGCGTGGGCCCGTAGCGGGAGTGGAGGAGCAGTCCGTTTCTTCCAAGCCCCCCGATCTCCACGGCGGCAGCCATGCGCACCAGGGAGAGGAAGCCCCAGATGGCCCCGCCCTCATGGAGTTCCATGGGATAGCAGCCGAAGACCGGCACGGCCTCATCACCCCCCTCCTCCAGGAGAAGGCAAAGCTGCAGCATCAGCTCGTCCATTTTACGGTAATAGAGATTGTGGGTGCGCCAGGTCGTTTCCATCGCCCGGTTTCCCCCGCAGAGGACCCCTCGGGGAACCGGCAGGCCCGCACACAGCAGGCTTTTTGCGGAAGGGAGCAGGTCCATCGGCCGGTACCCCTCCGGCTCCCCCGCCAGGAGGTGGGCGGGTCCCGTCCCGAAGAGGGGGATGCCGCTCTCCTGCAGGAGTTCGCTCACCTGGGTGAGGATGGGAACTGTTGCCGTTTTCATGATCCTACCTCCTTCATTCGTTGTGAAAAGTCTTCAGGATATGGCCTAGGACATCCCGGAAGGCATCCACCTGCTCCTCCGTGAATCCCTCCTTAATGGCCTCGTTGACCGAACGAATCACCTTTTCCGCGCGGTTTACTTCCTTCAAACCCTCGGGGGTCAGGGCGATGCGGAACTGCCTCCGGTCCTTCTCATCCGCCCGGCGGGTCACAAAACCGTTTTTCTCCAGACGGTCGATCATCCCCGTCAGGGCGGATCCGTCCGTGGCCAGCCGGGCCGCCAGGGAGGACATGGTCTGGAGGTCCTCCTCCCTCAGGAGGAAAAGTACGCCGGACTGTTTGGTGGATATTCTGATCCCCCTGCCTGAAAGCTCGGCCTCCAGATGGTTGAGAAGGCGGTTCTGGGCTCTGAAAAGCAGGTATATCAGGCGATCGTCTCTCGACACGGGTCATCTCCTATAGTTGATATATTAATAGTATATATATCAATTATTTATGTGTCAAGTATTATTTCCAAAAATCCCCGGCAGAAATTTTCTTCCTGCCGGGGACCATCACTTCTGCCGCCGGACACGGGTTCAGAGCGGCAGGGTGACTAAACCTCATCGCGTATCCGGAACCGCCCCATTTGATCCAGCATTTCCCTGGCTTGGGCGGACATCTCCTCGCTTGCGGAGGCGGTTTCCTCCACCAGAGCGGCGTTCTGCTGTGTGGCCATGTCCAGCTCGCTCACGGCGCGGTTGATCTGCTCAACGCCGATCTTCAGCTCCTCGCTGGAGGCGGCGATCTCCTCGATCAGATCGGCGGTGGTATCGGCCGCCCCGGCGATCTCCCGGAGGTAATCCCCGGTCTCCACGACAAGGCGCGTTCCCCCTTCCACCCGGGAGACGGATTCCTTGATGAGCTGCTCGATCTCCCGGGCGGCCGTGGCGGACCTCTGCGCCAGATTGCGCACCTCCCCCGCGACCACGGCAAACCCGCGCCCCTGCTCTCCCGCACGGGCAGCCTCCACGGCGGCGTTGAGGGCCAGCAGATTGGTCTGAAAGGCGATCTCGTTGATGACGGAGATGATCTCGGCGATCCTTCGGCTCGATTCGTTGATCTCGTTGATGGATTCAATGGCGCTAACCGCCTGATCGCGGCCCAGGGCGGACTTGTCCGCCCCTTCCCTCGTGAGGGATTTCATCCGGGCCGAACTTTCGGCGTTGCGCGCCAGCATGGCGGTGTTTTCCTCTATGGTGGAGGCGATCTCTTCCAGCGCCGACGCCTGCTGTGTGGTCCTCTGTGAGAGGTTCTGATTGCCCGATGATATCTGCTCCGCCACCTGTCCCAGGTTCCGCGCCGAGGCGAGTATCCCGGCGATGAGTTTTTCCAGGTTGTCCGCCGAGGCGTTCATCGCCGCCGCCAGCTGTCCGATCTCGTCCCTCTGGTGCAGGGAGATACGGCCGGTAAAATCGCCCCGGGCCAGCCGGGAGGCGAACTCGCTCATCTCCCTTACAGGCCGGGATATCCTTCCGGAGATGAAGAGGCTGATGAGAAAACTCACCGCCACGGACAGCAGCGCGATAAGGATGATTACCAGGGCCATGCGGTACATCGGGGCATAGAGGCTCGCCTCGGAAACGGCGGCGCAGAGTATCCATCGCGTCTGGGGCAGCTCCCGAAAATAGATGCGCAGACTCCGGCCCGAGAGCTCGGCGGCCGTCTGCCCGTTGCGGTTTTTCAGGATGGCGTCCCCGGCCCGGGCGAAATCTCCCTCCGGGTGTTCCGTGATCTTTTTCTTCATCACCAGCGCTTTTTCCTGGAAGGAGAGGAAGAGACCGTCGGCATCCAGCAGGAAGGCCCGGAGGTCCGTTTTCTCATCTTTTATGGCCCCGGTCATGCGCTGGATTTCCGTCACGTCGTAATCACCGCTGGCCACACCCATGATGTTTCCTGTTTCGTCAAAGAAGGGGGATACGGCGGAGATCATGGTGACCGCCGTGGCATCATCGTAAAAGGGCTTGGACCAGGCCACGGCATTGGCCTCCTTGAGTCGCCGGCCTGTCAGGTACCAGTCCTGTTTGTGAAAATCATAGGAGGCCTTCTCGTACTCCGTGGTAAAAACGACCTTCCCCTTGTCGCGGTAGGCGTAGGGGCCGAAATACTTAACCGTGGGGGCATAGCGGAAAGGTTCGAACCAGATGCCGAACCCGAAGCTGTGTTCGCTGTCGCCCACCAGGTCTTTCAGATAACGGACGTATATGTCACGGGAGACTGCACTCCGGTTGCTCTGCCCCAGGGAGGCCACGGAGCGCACGATGGCGGCATGGCTCGACAGCTTGAGATTCATCTCCCCCGTGATGGCATCGAGCCGCAGGGCCATGTTGTCGCTGATTTCCTCGTTGATGGAGCGGTAGGTCATGATCAGGGACGCGGCGGAAATGACAACAATGGCGGAAAGGACCAGAGCGGTGATATGGCTCATGAGGCGGAACTTGAAGGTATGCAGGTTCATGACTACCTCCCGATCAGTATGATGTCTGGCTTGGAGCCACCCTCATTTTTCTCTGTAGTTTTCCCTTCCAGAATCGCACTATTCCAAGTATAACCGCTGCAACCTGATAATGAAACCAAAAATTTGATGAGATAAAAATAATCTATTTTATTGAAAATTGAACACTCTCCTCAACACTGGTCAAAATCCTTCCACTTTGGCCCTTTTTTCCTCACTAAGGGTTGACATACCGCGGATAATAGGGCATGTTAAAATATACTGCTGCAAAGGAGTGTTTGCCGGATGATTATAAAATCCCTTCATTTTCCTCTGGCCCTGCTGCTCTTATGCCTCGCTCTGTCCGCCTGTTCCCAGGGCGAAGGGGAATTTCTGGACAGCGCCAGGGCGGCGGTTTACGTATCGGGGGCATACAACAATCAAGCCTGTTACTGGGTGGACGACGGCGATGGGGTACGGAGGATCACACTGCAAGTGCCACTGGGAACAACACAGTCCCTTGCCAACAGCATCTTCGTAGAAAAGGGTACAGTTTATACAGTGGGCTATTATGTTTATCCACAACAGACAGCCTGCTGCTGGGTAAACGAGAAATTAATAACTCTGCCCGGCACATTACCCAGCCAGGCTTATGCCCTTTGGGTTCAGGATGGAACCATCTATATAGCTGGATACTGTAACATGAACAGGGCCGGTTATTGGATCAATACTACCTATCATGATCTTTCCACAGAAATCGATGGGAGTTCATCTCCCTCATACGCCATGTCCATTCAGAGGGAAGGCGCTAATCTTTATATTGCCGGTTATTATCCCAATGGAGCTTTGGATATATGGTATAAAAAGAACTCCGAATCCATTAAATATTTACCAGGCTCCAATAACGCGGTGATCTCAAAAATGCATGTTTACAATGATACTATCCATATTTGCGCCTTCATCACGGGGGGTGTTCACTACTGGAGAAATGGGGACTGGATTGCAAGTTTCAATGCACAATCCTCATATTTTTCTCTGGTTTACGATGCAGGTAATGTTTATATCGCAGCGAACGCACCCTATACAGGCTTACCTTACGCAGTGTTATATACCGTAGGACTTCCATCCCCGCAGGTGATCACTCCTCCATCACTTATGTCCTCCAGCTGTACTGGCATTAAAGCAGCAGGCCGATCCCTGTTTATTTCCGGATGGGATAACGCACAGAATACCCTCTGGTACTGGGTGGACGGTCGGAAAGTCATTCTGGAAACAGGGACTAGTATTGATGCTACTGCGATCTTTGTTGCTCCAAAATCCCAGGCGGAGTAAGAACTCAGGGCTCCAGCACCAGGCGGAAGCCCAGAATGATGTATTTACGGTCGGGATAGTTGCGCAGCCTGCAGGCGGAATGCACGTCGTTGTCGATGTAGTACCAGGAACCGCCGCGGATCACCTTGAGTTTCCCTTCCGCCGGCCCCCGGGGATTTCGGGAGGGGCTGACGGCATAATACCTCTCGTCATACCAGTCCATGCACCACTCCCAGACGTTTCCGCTCATGTCGTAGAGGCCCCATCGGTTGGGCATCTTCTTTCCCACAGGGTGGGTGCTGTCCCCGGAGTTGGCGTAATACCAGCAGTATCCGGTGTTCAGCGTGTCTCCCCAGTAGTAGCGGGTGGTGGAACCGGCCCGGCAGGCGTACTCCCATTCCGCCTCGTAGGGGAGCCGGGCCCTCACGCCGTAGCGTTCGCCGAAGCGGCGGGAGAATTCCCGGGCCTCATGCCAGCTCACCTTTTCCATGGGGAGATCGTCCCCCCGAAACCGGCTTTCGCTCTTACCCATGATGTCCCGGTACTGCTTCTGGGTCACCTCGAAGCGCCCCATCCAGAAGGAATCCACCGCCACCCTGTGACTGGGCGTCTCGTCAGGGTCAGAGCCCTCCCCTGAGGGGGACCCCATCAGGTACTCCCCGCCGGGGATGTAGACAAAATCAACTCCTCCCACGCTCCGGACATCACCCTCCCCCGGAGAGGAGACCCCCCGGCGGAGCAAAAAAGTAACTGAGAGAAGAGAGAGACCCAGGGCCGCAAGGATCATAAGGAGATTCGCCCGGCGCTTCATGATTCCATCCCCCGCACGATTGCAAAATAGAAAGGGCATCTTTCAATATATCAGATGCCCCCTGCAGGATCAAAATTATTTTTCGGTCGGGAGAAAGGCCGCCCCCTCCCGGTTATCAGACAAAATGCCTGTCAGCCGGGGTTGCCTCCGGAATCCCCCTTCTTCCTCCTGAAGATCCCCAGAATTCGCTCCCTCTTCCACCAGAAGAGGCCTCCCAGCACCAGCCACGGAAGGAGATAGAGCAGCAGATAGCCCAGATAGAGCAGCGTATTGAGCGCCCCGTAAAGGGCCCTCTTGTAGGGAGGAACCTGCACGTTCCCCAGCGGTTCGAGGCGAACGGTCACCTTGGCCCATTCCACCCGGTCGGATATCTGCCATTTGTTATGCTCGGCGCCGTCAAAGGCGTTTTCGCTCTGCTCCAGGGAGCTCTCTATGACCTGCCAATTTCTAGAGGTGGAAAGGCTTTTCATATAGGCGGCCTTGCGCGCCATGCGCAGATCCTCCCGCCTGGCCCGGCGCGCCGAGAGAACCATCTCCTCGGTATGGTCGCTCACGTGGATGTTCTCGGAGATGAGCTTTCCGATCCGGTCCACCTCCTGCAGAAAGCCGTAGAGGTCCCGGGAATGGATGGACATGTGCAGGGTCATGGTAGATTCGTCCAGGATATTGGTCCTTCCGGAACGGATAAATCCGTATTTGGCAATAATGCTGATAAGCTCCAGCCTGGCCCTTGCGAAGTCGCTGCAGCGATAGCCGAGATCCACGCTGTACTCCAGCAGTCTCTCCCTGCCCTCCTTCTGGTCCTTCGGCAGCAGGGGTTTGATGCGGTTCTCCGGACTGCCGTCCTCCAACCGCTCATCGGTGGGTTTGGGACTCTCTTCTTCCGCCTTGCCGGCCCGCGCCTTGTCTGCGGCCTTTTCCTTCATGGGCGCCCCCGGGGCCTCCATCCTTCCCCTGGTCAGGGATACCGCTTTAGCCTCCGCCGCTTCCTTTTTGTCTGCGCTCTCCTTGGCACATCCAGCGCCCAGGAGCAGAAGCCCCGCCAGGAATACCGACCCTAAAACCGCGATGCCGAGAAAACGTCTACGCCCCATAGGAGACCTCCTTCTCGAAAATAGTGTCCGCCGGGACTGTCCCGCACGGACCCTGATGCCGGTGTGATACGGCAGTGTCTATGCCAATCCTTCGTAACAGAATGCTCCGGACTTGTCTTATACCCCCCCGGAAACTTCTTTCCGTGCCGAAGAGAACCCGCCCCTCGCCATTAGGAGCACCGGGCAGGGGAATTGTTACACCTTCCTACTCGGGTTTTAGGACCACCACGATGAACTTGTTCACGCCCCCCCGGCGAATCAGGAAGAGCACCGAGGAATAGGATTTCACCCTCTGCACAACTTCGTGATAGGTCTTGGTGTTGTCCACGGGCTTGCGGTCCACTTCCTTGATGAGATCTCCCGCCTGAAGACCCGACTGAAACGCGGGGCTGCCGTTCTTGACGCCGCTGATCACCACTCCGTGCCGGTCCTGAAGCTTGTAGCGGTAAGCCAGTTCCTCATTGAGGTCGCTGACCATGAGCCCCAGCAGATCCTCCTTGCCCGGGGCCTCTTTTTTGACCAGTGTCAGCTTGTCCGGCAGCACCCCTACCTTCACGGGAATGTCCAGCGTCCCGCCGTTGCGGAAAACCGTCACCTTGACCATGCTCCCGGGCTTTTTGGCGGATACGGCCCTCCTTAGGTGATTCACGTCCTTGATGGCCCTGCTGTCGATCGCCACGATGATATCCCCCACCTTGATGCCCGTACCCTCGGCGGGGGAGCTCTTGATGATGTCGGAAATGAGCACCCCTCCCTCGCGCTCGAAGTTGAAGGATTTGGCCATTTCCTTGTCTACATTCTGTATGTAGACCCCCAGCCATCCCCGAACCACCTTGCCCGTCCTTATGAGTTCGTCCACCACAGACTTGATCATGCTGGAGGGAATGGCAAAGCCTATGCCCATGAAGCCGCCGCTCTTGGAGTAGATGGCCGTATTGATGCCCACCAGCTCTCCTTTGATGTTGATGAGGGCGCCCCCGGAATTGCCCGGGTTGATGGCGGCGTCCGTCTGTATGAAGTTTTCATAATCCGCCAGGCCTACGTCCTGGCGCCCCGTGGCGCTTACGATACCCATCGTCACCGTGTGGGAGAATCCGAAGGGATTGCCGATAGCTATGACGATCTCCCCCACTTTCAGCTTGTCGGAATCCCCCAGTTTGATGACAGGGAGGTCTTCCGGGACTTTACCCTCGATTTTGATGATGGCGATATCGGTGGCCGGATCGGAACCCACGATCTTACAGCGGAATTCCCGCTTGTCCGAGAGTGTCACCTTGAGGAGGCGCGTGTTGCGTACCACGTGATTGTTGGTCACAATGTAACCCCGCTTGTCGATGATCACTCCGGACCCCTGGGCCTCCGGCTTGACCGGACCGCGGAAGGGATAACCTTTTCTCCGGTACATGTCGAATCCCGGATAGGGGCTCTTGGGCATGACTTTGATGGCGGATATGTTGACGACCATGGGGACGGTCTTCTTCGTTATCTGAATCAGCGATTCGTTGAACTTCTGGAGCGAGCCGCTCTCCTCCGCAGAAAGACTGGCACAGTCGGGAAAGAGCATTAGGGCGGAAACGGCCAGAAGACATAACTTTTTAAGATGGTTGTTCCTATTCATTTGACTCACCGGTTATTGAACAATAGAATGGTAAAATCCCTGCGGCCATCATTATCGGGGTATCCACGGGATTCTATCAACAAAAAAAAAGCTCATCAGAGGCCGAACCGCTCCTTTAGGTCAATCCGGAAATCCCCGATAATCTCAAAACGGGTGCAGAGACAACCTAATATAATGAGAGTTTTCCATCACGACAAGATTAATTTTTAATTGCAATTACTGATAAACGAACCAGAATATGCACTATTATCGGATATAAATACGCCGCCCATGAAAAAGATCATCATTTCACAGAATGTCATACAGTACCTGGCACCGGAAAGCAGGGAGAACGAGCTCGTCCTCCCCACCGATAATATCATTACATCCATCACAACACTTATCAGTCAGAACCCCGGAGAACCTCTCTTTTCCCTGATCTTCGTCCACACCAGGGATTTCGACAACGTCTATTACTTTCTCAAGCGTTTCACCTACAACGACATCCTCTACCGGGTGGTCATCATCGACCCCGAGGCCAGGCAAAACTTCTTCAGCGAGGAGAAGATGGATGTCATCATTGATTTCCGCTCCAGTGTCATCAAACCCGTGGAGCTGGATTTCATCATCGATAAGGGATTTCACATCCTCGAAGAATTTTACGGCCACATGCATCAGAAGGACGAATACCTGATGCAGCTCCTGGACACAAAGCAGGACCAGGAGGACCTGATCAACATCGGCAAATCCCTTTCCATAGAGAAAGATCCGGACAAGCTGCTAAGGCTCATCCTTCTTCTCAGCAAAAAGATCACCGGCGCCGACGCGGGAAGCATCTATCTGATCGAAGAGCTGGAGGAAGGCGGAAAACAGATGCGGTTCAAGTACTCCCACACCTTCTCCAAGGAAATACCGATGGAGGAGTTCGTGATGCCCTATGATAAAAAGTCCATCGCGGGCTACGTGGCCATTACGGGCAAGGTACTCAACATCGACGACGTCTACAATCTCCCCAAGGGAGCTCCCATCTCTTTCAACTCCTCCTTCGATCAGCAGAACAACTACCGGAGCCGTTCCATGCTCGTGGTGCCGATGCGCAACCACATCGACCAGATCATCGGGGTCATCCAGCTCATCAACAGCAAGGAGGACATGCGGGGAACCAACAAGGTGACCGGAAACGAGGCCTTCGAGATCCGCCTGATAACGCCGGAGGATTTCGAGACCAAGGTGGTCTCTTTCGAATCCCGTTACGAGGGACTCATGGAATCGGTGGCCAGCCAGGCGGCCATCGCCATCGAGAACAACCGCATGATCAAGCAGATCGAGACGCAGTTCGAGGAGTTCGTAAAGGCCTCGGTAACCGCCATCGAGTCACGGGATGTCGCCACATCAGGTCACTCTTTCCGGGTTTCGGAGATATGCAAGATGATGGCCCGGGCCATAAACAGCGAAACGGCAGGCTGCTTCGCGGACATTCAATTCTCCGAGGTGGCCATAAAGGAACTGGAATACGCGGCCCTTCTGCACGACTTCGGGAAGGTCTACATAGACCTGGCCATATTCATGAAAGGGAAGAAGCTCTTTCCCAAGGACTACGACAACGTGATGCTCAAGATCAACTATCTCTACCGCCTGATCGAGCTTCAGTTCCTGGCCAACGAAAACCGCCTCCTGGCGGATAACATAGAGGAGGACCAGCCGGATCTGGACGTGGAGCAGATACGTCTGGAAAAGGAGCGGAAGTTGGAGACCATACGCAAGATCAAGGAGATCATACAGCGCCTCAACGAGCCCACGGTAACGGAAAAGGATCCCTCCCTAATTCTAGACGAGGTCCTCAACGAGGTCAACTTCGTCACCTGCCGGGACATCGAGGGAAAGGAGATATGCGTCATCAGCGACGACGAAAAGGTCAATCTGAGCATTCAGCGGGGCAGCCTCAACCCTCAGGAGAGGAAGGAGATCGAGAGTCACGTGGTGCACACCTACAATTTCGTGAGCAAGATCCCCTGGCCTCCTGGCTTCAAGAACATCCCGGAGTTCGCCCTGAAGCATCACGAGATGCTCGACGGTTCGGGGTATCCCTACGGTCTCAAGGGCAAGGAGAACATTCCCATACAGGCGCGCATGATGGCCATCGCAGACATCTACGACGCCCTCACGGCCTCCGACAGGCCCTACAAGAAGGCCATTCCGGTACCGAGAGCCCTGGCCATACTCGATGAGGAGGCCCAGAAGGGAAAGATCGACAGAGAACTCCTGGATATTTTCGTCAAAAATCACATCTACGAACTCATCAGCAAGGACGATTACAGGGAGATGTAACCGAAGGACGCCGTCATTCCCTAATAGATAATACCTCGTATCAGGAAAAGGAAAGAATAAACCCGATGGAGATAAATGAATTGAAGTCCCTGGCAAAGCAGAGCTTTTACCTGATCCTTGCCGCCGGCATTCTTGCCTTTACGGTCAATCTTTTCCATAACCGCGGTTTCGTGCTGATGAGCAAGGAATCACTGAAGGACAACCGGGTCATCTTCATTAATACCGATGAGGCCAAGATTCGCTACGATGGCAATACGGCCCTGTTCCTGGACGCCCGGGACCCCGAGGAGTTCGCCCAGGAGCACGTTCTGGGAGCCGTTAACCTGCCCGCCTCCCCCGAGGACCTGCTGCCAGAGCGGATCAAGGCCAGAAAAAACGCTCTTGATCTTCCCAAGGACCTGATTTTCTACTGCGATTACAAATGCACCTCCGCAGAAAAGACCGCCCGCAGGATCGTTCGGGATGGCTATCCCCGCCATGTCTATGTCATTGAGGAGGGGTTTCAGGAATGGGTAAAGCGGCGTTATCCCACGGGCAAATCTCCCGCTGTCACGGAGGCAAAAGACCGATGAGTAGAATGCGCGCTCTGATCTCAAGCCTGAACTACGGCAACCGTTTCGTATCGGTGTTCCGCCTGCTCCTGGGAATCCTCTTTCTCTATTCCGGGTTCATGAAGCTCCTCAATCCCTACGCCTTTGCGGGCATCATAGGCCAGTACAACATCCTCCCGGACGTTCTGGCACCCTACGCCGCCCTTCTTGTTCCCTGCATGGAACTGGTCGCAGGAGGACTTCTCCTGCTGGGTTTCCGCATCAGGGCCGCATCCTTTCTCCTCTTTTTCATGATGATCGCCTTCAGCATCGCCATCGCCATCAACCTGATCCGGGGCGCCAGCTTTCACTGCGGCTGTCTGGAACTGGGCTGGCTGGGAATCGACGAGAGCATCAGCCTGAAACTCATCCTGCGCAACATCGTCATCCTGGGTCTGCTCTGGCTGATCTTCAACGCCCGGAAACATCCCCTCTCCCTCGAAAGCCTCATCGAGAGGGAAAAGCTGTCCCACATATGAAGCCCTCGGCCAAAACCGCAACCGGAAGGGATATCCCCTTTCACAGGCCCTACATCACCGAGGAAGAAGTACGGGCCGTGTCGGAATGCCTCCGCAACGGCTGGCTCACCATGGGGCGAAAGACCCTGGAGTTCGAGGAGCGCTTCCGTATATTCGTGGGCGCCTCCCACGCCGTAGCTGTCAATTCCTGTACCGCCGCACAGCACCTGGCCCTAAAGGCCATAGGTCTCGGCGAAGGCGACGAGGTCATCCTGCCCGCCCTCACCTTCGCCTCCACGGCGGAAACCGTTCTCTATTTCAACGCGAGGGTGGTGATGGCCGACGTGGAGAAGGATACGCATCTGATCGATGTAGGGGAGATCGAAAAACGCATCACCCCCCGGACAAGGGCGATCGTCCCGGTGCACTACGGGGGACAGCCCGCCGACATGGATGAAATCCGGGAGATGGCGCACCGCCGCAACATTGCCGTCATAGATGATGCCGCCCACTCCCTCCCGGCCTCCTACCGGGGCCGACCGGCGGGGTCCCTGGGAGACATCACCTGCTTCAGCTTTTACGCCACCAAGACCTTGGCGACCGGCGAGGGCGGAATGATCACGACGGAAAACGCCGGCTGGGCCGAGCGCATGAGGATACTGAGGCTTCACGGCATCAGCTCCGATGCCTGGAAGCGCTACTCCAAGGAGGGCTCTTGGGTGTACGATGTTACCGAGGCGGGCTACAAGTACAACATCACCGATATCGCCTCGGCGCTGGGTCTGGAACAGCTGAAGAAACAGGACTTTCTGCGGGAGGAACGGGAACGCATTGCCCGCCGATACGACGAGGCCTTCACGGGGGACGCCTTCCTGCCTTACCTCATCAAGGGAGACCGTACCAGCGCCCGGCATCTCTATCCCCTGCGGCTGAATACCGAGGCCCTCACGATTACGAGGGACCGTTTTGTCGAGGAACTCAAGGCGAGGGGCGTGGGGGTAAGCGTCCATTACATCCCGCTCTACCGGTTCAGCCTGTACCGCGACATGGGCTTTCAGGCCGGTAATTATCCCGCATGCGAGTGGATCTTCAGCCGCTGCCTGTCGCTGCCCCTGTATCCGGGGATGCAGGACGAGGAGATCGATTACGTCATCAGCCACGTCCGGGACATCGCTGCGGTCGCCCGACGCTGAGCTATCGACGACCCCGGCGCTCCTTCTTGCGCATGTCGCGCATATCGGACTTCATCGCCTTCACTTCCTTCCTGTCTTTTTTCAAATCGTTCCGATCCTTTGGTGTCTCCCCGTTCGGTTTTTTCTCATCCTTTACGGCGTTTTCCTTCGCGGGCTCATCACCGGAACGCACCTCCTCCTTATCCTCCGGGGCAACTTTCTCACGATGGGGAACGGCCTTTTTTCCCTCCCCGGGGCTTGATTCGAAGGCTGCTGCAAACCCCTTCATCCAGAGCCTGTCCTTTTCCGTCAGGTCCTCCGTGACGATCTCCGCCGCGATGGAATACTTCCGGCCCGCTTCAGCGATAATTTCCTTCTTAACATGGACTCCGGTGATGGCAACCCTCCCGCGAAGCAGCATGAGGACTGTCCGGTCCTTTTCCGCCAGCAGATAGAATTCCGTTCCCAGCGGCCGGATAAGGGCCCGCGGGGTGCGATAGGCATAGTCGAAGCGCCCTTTCCCCTCCTCGAAGCGGGAATAGAGAGCGC
>CALCJG010000379.1 GCA_937967705.1 uncultured Spirochaetia bacterium | reverse complement strand
GGCGATTCCGCGGGCGGGAGGAGCTGCTGGCAAGCGGAACAAAAACGCTTCTGGAAAAACCGGCGGAGATTTTGGATTACCTCTGACCGGTTCATGCCGGCGCAAAATCCTGTAACCAAGTTCCTCCCCTCAACCTCAACGCAGCTCCCGCACCCGCACGTTTCCCCCCTCCAGGGTGACCAGATAGAGCTCATCGCCGGGGGCATACCGGACCTTTCCCCAGGCAAAGGAGAGCTCCGGTCGGACGACATCACCCCAGTCAAAGGGGCCGTACTCCTTGCCGCCGTAGAGGATATACTGCCGGCCGTTTTTCCCGAACCGCGCGAAGATACGCCCCTTTATGAGGGAGGGCTGATAAAGCCGGTACTCGTAGGATCGCTCGTCGAACCGAAAGGGGCCGTAGCGGCGCATCGGGGTCTGCTGATAATAGTCCCCGCCGATCTTGCAGAGGAAGGCGTACCCCTTCCCGCCGGCTTCGAAGACCGGGGGATAGGAGTAGTCCAGCATGCCGTAGCTCCTGCCGTTGATCATCAGGTTGCGCCCCGTTTTGTGATAGTGAAACCAGTAGCCCCCGCGGACGATCCCCTGCTCGAAGACCCGTTCATAGGGGCCGAAGACGCGGCCGTTCACGTTGCAGTATTCCTTCTCCTTCAACCGGTAGCTGATGAGAAACCCCCGTCCCTCCCGGTTGAGGGACAATCCCGCCTCCTCATAGGGGCCGTAGAAACGGTCGTTGAGGAAGACGCCGCAACGCAGTCCCTTCCGGGATTTCTTAAAGAAGAGCCGAAAACCGCAGTCCCCCTCCGGACCGGCGATAACGTCATGGGGTGATTCAGTGTATTCGATTTTACCGCCGCTGTAATAGAGGTCATAGGCCGCCCGCACCACCAGAGGGGAGTAAAGGGGGATGAAGGGCTGCCCGGAATAATTGACGTCCGTGAGGTTTAAAAAGGCGGGTTGCTGCCGCAGGGGCCCGAAGGTCCGGCTCCCTATACGGGCGTAGTCCTTTCCCCGGGTGTGATAGGTAAAGGCATGCCTCGTCCCGTCATAGCTGATGCGGCATTCGTAGACCCGGAAGAAGGGCCCGTAGGTGGCGCTGTCGGTCTGCACGTAGTCCAGCCCGCCCCTGGTGTAGCTGAAGATGTAGCGCTTCCCGGCGGCATCGAACTGAATCTTTCCCGTTTCCGTGAAGGGCCCGTAGGTCTTCTCGTTTACCTGCCGGTAGACGATCTTGGAGTGCTCCGCGCTGGAAAGCTCCGGCGCCTCCTTCCAGAAGAGGAAGGAAAAGGAATAATCGTTATGGGAAAAGGTGGGGCTGTGATAGAAGCTGACGGGACCGAAGGAGCGGCTGTTGGTGCGCACATAGTTTTTCCCGTAATCCTTTTTCTGCCCCGGTTCCTTGATCTGATAAACGAAGAAGAAGCGGCCGCTCCGGCGGCAGTAGTTCATGCCCCAGAGCCCGTCATAGGGCCCGTAGGCCTTGCCGTCGATCAGGGCGTAGATCTTCCCGTCCTTCTTATAAGCGGCCGCGGGATGGCCTTGACCTATGCCGTCGTTGCTGTAGAGGGAATCGGCGGGCCCAAAGCTCCTGCCGTTCTGATGGATGTAGAGCTTGCCGCCGCTGCGGTAGGCAAAGACCAGCCGGTTTCGGGCCGCAAAGAGCAGATCCGGCGCCTCCTCGTAGGGCCCGTAGGTCCGGCCGGAAACCCGCAGATAATGCTTCCCCTCTTTGAGGAAAGTAAGCTCCGGGGCACTCCCCTTTCTCCGGGAAACGTAATCGTCGCCATAACCGGGATACTGATACCGCTTGAAGCGCTTCCCCACAGGAGTGTCCCAGTCGTAGTATGCCTTGCCGACATGAAGGAAGGGGACTCTGGCGGTGGGGTAGAGATGAAAATCATACTTGAAGAGGCAGCAGGCGTCTCCGCAATTCATGTAATTATTGCGGGGCACCTTCGATATGCATCCCGCTGGGTGCAGCCGGTCCTTTCTGACGACAAAGACCACCTCCTTAAGGTCCTCAGCGAAGAAGACCGGGTCGATATCATTGTACGGCCCATACACCCGGCCGTCCGACAGCAGGAAATAGGCGTCATGGTGGCGGTAAACCACCGCGTAACGTCCGTCCTCGGGATGAAAGACCCGACGTTTAACCTCCATTTTCCCGCCCAGATAACGTCCGTTGATCTGGATGTGGGAATTATACGGATCGCCGCCCATCACCACCACGTTCTTTCCGCCGGGGGAAACGGCAAAGGTCGGCTTCTCCTTCCCGAACTCCGGCGCCAGGGGATATTTCGCCTCCCCCAGGGCCGTCCCGGCCAGTACCATCAGGATTAAAAGCGTTTCGGTGATGGGCCTCATCATCTTCTCCCCTCTCATTATCGATTTACCCGTGTGTCAGGACGGGGCTTTAAACCCATTCCCCCCACACACATCGGTGCTACTTGAGCTCCGCCACGAAGGCGTATCCGTCCCTGACATAACCCACGATCGCCCGGTCGCCGCTGATGAACCGCAGGTCCAGTTCCCGGTAGGGCCCGAAGGTCTGCCCGCAGTAATGCAGATAGCGCTCCCGGAAGGGATCATCCCAGTTCCGTATCCTCTTATCCCCGATCCTCATGTAATGCACGAAACCGTACCGGCGCCCGTCAGCGCTGAAGCGCACCCAGTAATGCGTCCCGCCGAAGGGCCCCAGCACCCGGCCGTTGAGCTGAACCACCGTCCCCTTGCCCCCCCAGTAGACGAAGGCAT
Organism: uncultured Spirochaetia bacterium; assembly: GCA_937967705.1. Taxonomy (GTDB): domain Bacteria; phylum Spirochaetota; class UBA4802; order UBA4802; family JAGODF01; genus CALCJG01. The sequence goes on along the minus strand of CALCJG010000379.1, from coordinate 2,238 downwards.
GGGACCGGCCGTCGTCGCTGAGATAGACCCTTGCCTCCCGGAAGGGGCCGTAGTCCTTGCCGTTTATGCGGTAGTATTCCCGGTCCCCCTTTTTGTACCAGAAATAGAATCCCCCTCCCGTCCGGGTAAAAAAGGGCGTGCCGGTCTTCTCGTAGGGCCCGTAGCTCTTTTCGTTGATCTGCACATAATATCGGTCGTTCCTCACGTAATCAAAACCGAAGAGGCTGCCGTCGCTATTGGCAGCAAGGCGTCCCACCTTTTCGAAGGGGCCGTACTCCCTTTTTCCCCGGGACACATAATAGCCCCCGGGTCTCTTCTCCACGACGCCCGGGGTAAACATCTCCCCAAAAATCCCCTGGGTCATGATGGGATACTTGGGCACGTAAATCTTTCGGGATCTCACCGGCGTTTCTTTGCCGTCCCGCCACAATATATCCCCTCCGCCCTTACTGTGCAGAAAGGCGAAGCTCCTGCTGTCGGGGCTGAAAGAAAAGTTCTTGGCCCAGCTGAAGGGACCGTACTGCACCCCGTCCAGCACCAGGTAGCCTCGATCTACGGGGCCACGGGGGGAATGGTAGAAATAGGCGTAACGCCTGCCGTTCGGGCTCACCACGATCTCCTGCCCGTAGGAGCTTCCGTAGGGCCCGATGCGTCTGCCGTTATGGATGAAATAGTCCTTATGCTTCTCCTTGTATTTGAAACCGAAGGAGTCGCCGGTATGGGCAAAGGAGACGCTCAGCACGTCGTCGTAGGGACCGTAGCGCCTGCCGTTGACGACCACGTACTCTCCCATGCCGTGCTTGCGGATGTAGCCGCCTTCCCGGGAACCCAGGGACTCCGCCAGGGGCCCCAGGGGGGAATAGTAGCAAACCAGCCCGAAGGGCCCGCAGCAGGTCCGGGTAGTCACGTAACAGGCCCGGTCGGGAAAGACCGTGTCCCGGTAGGTAAAGCTGTAGCGGCCCCCGCGGCGATACTGCTCCGCGTCGATTCTGCAGTAGGGACCGAAGAGCTCATCGTTGATCTGCAGGTAGTATCGCGCCTCGCAATCGTCGTACCGTTCACTTCTATACTGCCGCTCCCGCTCCCTGTAGGTTCTCAGGTAAAAGCCCCCGGCCTCGGGAGTGAGGCCGAAGCTGCCCTCAGAACCGGAACGCTTCGGGACATGCTTCAGCCTGTACTTTTTCAGAACCGTCAGGGTGTAGGTCTTCTCTCCCCCCGGGGAAAAGGAGGGCAGGGCCAGGAAGAGAACGAAAGCGGCTAACGCGATTTTTCGCATGAAGGGTCTCCCGGAATTTTTTTCCCATCATAGGGCATACGGGAGGAGGTCTCAAGGTTTTTTCCAGGGGCAGACCCCTCCGGCAAGGGGCAGGGGGGTGATGAGTCAGAGCCGGTTCACCTGATCTGCACCAGGAAGGCCTCCCGCTCCTTCAGATACACCGCCACGGCCCTCCCGTCGGCAGTAAAATGGAAGCCCGCCTGCGAGAAAGGCCCCAGCGTCACACCGCCGCACCAGATACAGGAGTCCTCCTCTCCCCGGCGCCAATCCCCCTTGCGGTAGCAGAAACCGAATCGGGACCCGTCGTGGCTGAAGGCAAAACTGTCGTTTATGATATGACCGAGGGGATAAGGCCCCAGACTCTTGCCTCCAGTCTGGAAGACCCATCCTTCCTTTCCCCTGCGGGCCAGAACCACACTCCGACCGTCTTCCGAATGATAAACCATCGTTTTACCGTCGTGAATCTTCCCGTTGATGTAGAGGTACCGCCGGCCTTTCCGGATAAAATAAAACCAGGCAAGTCTCCCCCGCCGGCTGAACCGGGGGTATACCTCCCCGTCATAGGGACCGAAGGTTTTACCGTTTATCCAGATATGCCACCGGTCCCGCATAACATAGGCAAACCCCCAGGAAGTTCCGTCATTGTTTCCCCCTGCATAGGGCACCCGTTCGTAGGGACCGTATTGTGTATTCCCCTCCCTGACAGAGTACCCCTTACTCTCCTTGACGATTCGGCCGCCGTAATCCACCCTCCTGCCGAAACCGGGAGACTTCTTTTCCAGGGCCTTTCTACGGAGGGCGAAATCGGGTCCATAATCCTTTCCGTTCCAGACCACCCCTTTCTCTCCCTTCCGTTTATAGAGGAGATAGAAGTGCCCGGGCCTCCGGTCCAGGATCACAGAGACGTCGTCGTAGGAGATCGGAAGAGCACACGTCTGAACTCCAGTCACGAGTGGATATCT
>CALCJG010000378.1 GCA_937967705.1 uncultured Spirochaetia bacterium | reverse complement strand
GACCACCGAGATCTACACTCTTTCCCTACACGACGCTCTTCCGATCTCATCAACGGGCGCCTGATCGGCTCCAACGGCATCATACCGCGGGAGGGCAACCTCCTCTACAGCCTGGCCTGGCAGAACCCCCGGCGCTATATCATCCCGGAATCCTTCATCAACTTCGACGGGGATAACGTGATCGCCCTCAGGGTCTTCTCCCACGTGATCAACGGCATCAGCGGGACGGTGGAGATACGGGACACATCGGCCAACCCCTTCCGGGACATCCTGGATTCCTACGGCCCCCTGATGGTCAGCACCACCTCCCTGGTGCTCAACGCCCTCTTCTTCCTGGGCCTGCTCATACTCTATCTCACCCAGCGGAGCAAAAAGGAATACCTCTTCTTCTCCCTCATCGCCCTGCTCACCTTCCTGGCGGCCCTGCTGACCCTGGAGACCCCGGCGCCTCTTCCGGGACTCCTGCGCTTCAAGGGACTGCTCTCCCTCTACGCCCTGGTCAATCTCTTTGCCTTCCTGGGGGTCAAGGAGTTTCTGGGGGAAAAGAGGCCCGCCCTGACATACGCCCCCCTGGCCCTCTTCCTCCCGGCGGGCCTTGTCATTGCCGCGGCTCCGGACACCCGGGCTCTCATACACTACGGCGGCAGTGCGGCCCTCATCCTGGGGAACCTCTACATCGTGGGTGCGGCGGTTCTCTTCTTCCGCTCGGTTTACGACGATCCCCGGCGCTACTGGTACTTTCTCTTCATAGCCGTCCCCGTGCCGGTTTCGGTGCTGCGCAACTCCTATTACCTAATGACCTACCAGTACCAGGACCTGCCGCTGGTGATCTTCATTCACGTCCCCCTGGTCTTCACGCTCTACGCCTTCTACTACATCTACGATTTCGAGAGAACCAAAAGGGAAAACGACGATCTCTACCGTGCCCTCCTGAGGAAGTCGCAGCGCTTCCAGAGGACCTTAAAGACCATACAGAAAACCGGCAGCAAGCCGGAGCCCCGGGACATGATCAACGATGTGATTGAGTATCTGGACGGGCATTACATGGAGCGCTACAGCCGCAGGGAGCTGGCTTCACGCTTCGGGCTGAACGAGGATTACATGGGGCAGATATTCCGGAAGACCGCCGGGACCAACATCTCCAACTACATCAACGCCAAACGCATCGACGCCGCCCGGGACCTGCTGCTGGAAACCGACGCGAAGATCATCGACATCGCCTATCACGTCGGTTTCGACAACCTGACGCACTTCCACCGGCAGTTCAAGCGCCAGACGAATCTGACGCCCAACGAATACCGGCAGATGATGCGTGACGGGGATCAGACGTAGGCTTCCTTCTGGGCATCGTAGGTGCCCGCGGCGATGCCCATCTCTTCCACCTCTTTCTTCTTTATACGGAAGGTTTCGGTCTTGGGAAAATCCTCCACGATCCTCAGGAAACGAGGTACGGCAAAGTGCGGCAGGTTTTCCTTCACGTATTCCAGGATATCCTTCTCGGGAGTTTTCCTGCCCTCCACGAGGGTCACGCTGGCCATGATATCGTCCTCCGCCAGTTCCGAGGGAACCGCGTAGACCGCCGCCTCCATGACGTCGGGATGCTTCTGCAGGGCCTGTTCCACCTCGAAAGCGGAGACGTTCTCCCCCTTGATGCGCATTGATTCGGTGCTGCGTCCCACGAAGTAGAGATACCCCTTTCGGTCCCGGCGCATGATGTCGCCTGTAAAGATCCAGTCGCTTCCCGCCTTCTCGCTGGTGGCCTTCTCGTTCTTGTAATACTCCACGGAACCGCCCTTACCGGTGTTTTTGGGGGCCGCAAAGATCAGCTCGCCGCCCTCCCCCTCAGGAACGTCCTTCATCTCTGCGTCGACGATGCGGTATTTCGTGTTCATCGGGGGCTTCCCTATGGAACCGACAGGGGCCGTTCCCAGGTTGAGGATGGTCTTTCCGCCGCCGTCCACCGCCCCGTAGGCCTCGTAGATGGTGAGATTATAACGCCGTTCAAACTTTTCCCAGAGATCCGAGGGACAGGCGGCAGAAAGGATGAAGCGCACCCGGTTCTTCCCGTCCCCGGGGTCTTCCGGCTGTTTCATCAGGATGGGGATCATGGCCCCGATGGTGTTGAAGGAGGTGATCCCGTGCCGCCTTATCTCCTCCCAGAACCGGCTGGCGGAAAACTTGCGGGACAGGACCACCCGGGCCCCCACGCAGAGACCGCAGGTTACGGTAACGAAGAGGGCGTTTCCGTGAAAGAGCTTCATGGCGGTGTAGAGGACGTCCTTCTTCCGGTAGAGCATGTGGGCCACCAGGGAGAGCAGCTTGACCGAGGATTTGCGGTAGCGGTAGACCACGCCCTTGGGCAGTCCAGTGGTTCCTGATGTGTAGGTGATGAAGCAGATGTCGTCCGGATCATACCCCACGCCGGGGTCCGTGGCGGGCATCTGCAGGGCTTCGCTCAGGAGGAGGCTGTCCTCGCCCAGTTCCCGGCTCCGGATGCCGTTACCCCCCGCGGGGTAGACGAGGATCTTTTTGATCTTGGGGAGGCGTTCCCGGATCCTGTCCAGCTGGTCGAGAAAGGTGTCGTCGATCACCAGGAATTCCGCGTCGCAGTGATCCAGGATATACTGCAGGCTGTCGCCCTTGAGGGAGGTGTTGACGGGAACGGTGTACATGCCGATCTTCTGAAGCCCGATGAAAACGTCCAGGAAGGAGGGGCTGTTCTCCATCACCAGGGCCGCGCCCTTTCCCCGGCCGCCCCCGAGTTTCAGAAAGAAACGGGCCATGCGGCAGGCGTTCTCCTCCATCTCCCGGAAGCTGTAGTCCCTCCCCTCGAAGGAGAGGAAGGTCCTCTTGCCGTAACGCCGCGCCTGTTCGCCGAGAAGCTCCGCCCAGGACATCTCCTTCTTGATCTCCAGCTTCAGCATGCCCCGGAAGTTGTCCTTCAGGGTGCCCCTCCGCAGCTCCCGGCTCATGAATATCATCAGCGAGCGGATCATGTTTTTTGCCATCTTTATTTTGCCCAGCGTAATATTTCTCATGGTTTCCTCCCTTACATTGCCTTGGATGGTGCTTCCAGTATGTGAATGCCCATGGCCGCCTCTTCCACGCCCAGGGCGCCGCCGCCGTTCTCGGCTATTCCCAGCCGGGCGCCTTCCACCTGCCTCTTCCCGGCCCGGCCCCTCAGCTGCGTCACGATCTCATGAATCTGTCCCAGACCGGAGGCGCCGATGGGATGACCCCGGGACTCCAGGCCCCCGCTGGTATTGACGGGGATCTTACCCCCCAGCCTGGTGGCGCCGGATCTGGCCAGGACGCCTCCTTCCCCCCGGGGGCAGAAGCCCAGGTTCTCCGTCTGTACGAGTTCCCCATAGGCGCTGGCGTCATGAACCTCCGCCAGGTGCATGTCCCCGGGACCGGTGCCGGATATCTCGTAGGCCCTCTTTGTCAGCCGGGTACCGATGTTGTCCTCCTCCTCGGTCCTGGCCCTGCCGGAGCCGAGCACCGAGGCCCGCACCCTGACAGCCTGGGAGGCAAGCCCCAGCCGCCGGACCGTCTGTTCGTCGCAGAGTATGGCCGAGGCGGCGCCGTCCCCGACGGGAGCGCACATGGACCGGGTGAGCGGCCAGGTGACGATGCGGTCCGCCAGCACCTCCTCCTCGGAAACGGGAAACTGGTACTGGGCGTTGGGGTTGAGGGTGGAATGGAAATGGTTCTTCGAGGCTATGGCGGCAAACTGTTCGATGGTGCTGCCGTATTTCCTCATATGCTTCCGGGCCTCATGACCGTAGACGTCCATGAAGGGGGAATGATCCCCGGAGCCCAGCTTGCGCAGCTCCTTCATCACGTCATAGCCCATGCTCTCCCCGATCCGGATGGCCACCACCAGGGAGTCCCGGAGTGAGCGCATCTTCTCCCGGACCGTTTTCCCCTTCCGGGCCCCGTTCTTCTTCAGATGCCTGTACTTCTTCAGGTGTTCCTCCATCGCCTTCATGTCGTCCTTCGTCAGGCTGTATTCCGTGAAGTTCTTCATGATATTGATGAGATTGCCCACGTCCATCCCGGTAAGGAACCCGGAAAAGACGAGAAACTGGTTGCGGTCGTAGATCTTCTCGGCGCCCACGGCCAGGGTGATGTCATGGAGGCCGCTGGCCACGCCGAGCCATGCGTGATGGAAGGCGGTGGCCCCCCCCGCGCAGGCGTTCTCCACGTTGGTCATGGGGATGCCGTCTATCCCCATCGGCCGTAGGGCCACCTGGGCCCGGATGCAGGTCTGCCGCCGGTACTCCCCCCAGGCGGAATTGGCAAACCAGAGGGCCTGGATATCCTTCTTCTCGAGCCCCGCCTCCTTGAGGCAGGGGGTCACGGTCATCTCCGCCAGCTCGGATATGGTCTTGTCCAGGTATTTCCCGAACCGGATCGTGTGGGCTCCAACGATGTACACATCTCTCATTTCGATTCTCCGTACGGTATAATTTCACTTTGCAGATGAAGGGATCGCGCCGTCCGGCACTGTCTGCCGGGAACAGGAGGATCTCACCGTTGCCGGCAATCACCCCTTCTTAACGGGAAGAATATACCGTAAACCCAAACCCCTGTCTTGCACCCCTTGAAGTTCGCAGGGAAACAACTTCATTCCGTGTAATCCCAAAAAACGGGAGATTTTCAGGCTGTTTGGCCGCGTCAATGGCCAGAAAAACCCGGCATCTCCGGGCGATTGCTGAATCTTCAGCCTCCCCGGCACTGCCCGGGGAGCTACGGGACGCAGATTAAGGTATGCATACACTATTCGAATATTGTCAGGGTAAACTTCATCAAGTACAAGACAGAGGCCCCCTTTTTTCTTATCCTCACCGCAGTAACCTGGTAAACTATTTTCATACAAAGGACGGATTATGGCATTCGGAAAAAACGGTAAACCGCTCAGAGAGTTCCATATGCTGAAGCTTTCCAGGACTCTGCTGTATCTCATCTATTTCCTTTCCAAGACGCCCCGGCTGGCCACGGTGCTCCTCTATCTGCTCCGTCCCCTCTACGTTCCTGTCAGGGAGACCTTCCTTAATAAGAAGTTCCGCTACGGTCTCCTCACCTTCGGGGCCGGGCTCCTCTCCCCGGACGTGTTGAAGGCCTACGGCTACGGGGCCCGGGCCATCATAGACAATATCAATGAGGTCATCAGGAATGCCAGGGAGGGACGGCCCATCGTCTGGGTGGAGTGGATTCTCAATCCCGAGATGCTGGACGCCTTCGACGTCACTTCCTTCAATTCCGCCATACTCAACGTCTTCGGCAACGCCTACGGAGCCGAGGGGCCCTATTCCCTCATAGAGGAGGCGGAAAAATTCGGCGTTCCCGTAGAATACTGCTCCGCCATGAAGCTGGACATGGGGGCCTATATAACCGGACAGATCCCCCGGCCCGCCCTGACCATAGCGGGCTCCCATCCCTGCGACACCAACGTCTCCATCACCCAGTCCTTCGAATACCTCCTGGGAGTGCCTTCCTTCATCTTCGACGTTCCCTACTGGAAGGACGGATATTCCTACGAATACTTCGAGAAACAGGTGTGGGAGCAGATCGATTTTCTCGAGAAAAACCTGGGCCGTAAAATCGACTGGGACCGCCTCAGAGACATGCTAGAGCGCCTTAATAAATTCAATTATTACCTGAGCGAGATCTGCGAGATGCAGCGGGCCACCCCCTGTCCCGGTACCCACTTCAACCTCCTCTTCGCCTGGGTGGTCCGGGAGCTCAACGTGCGTTCCCCCCACGCCATCAAGATGACGGAGGCCCTCTACCGGGCGGTCAAGAAACGCTACGACCGGGGCAAAGGCGTCGTAAAGAAGGAGAAGATACGCGTCCTCCTCTGGTTTCCTCCCATCGCCTTCTTCACCTATCTCTTCAAATGGATGGAGCATGAGTTCGGGGCCGTGGTGGTGGCCGATTTTATCGGAAACGTCTCCACGGTGCAGATAGACACCTCCTCCAAGGAGAGTATGATCCGGGACTTTGCCGTGACACAGATGCATCTGGCCATGGGACGCCAGTGCCACGGACCGGCGGAGTTCATCACCGACGAGATGGTTTCCTATATCGACGGCTACAGCGTGGACTGCATGATTTTCACGGGACATCAGGGATGCAAGCACGGATGGGCGGCGGCCAAGATCATACAGGACACCTGCAAGAAGAAGAATCTTCCCGCCTTGTATCTCAGCATCGACATCATGGATCAGCGTCATCTGGACGAGCAGGGCGTGCGCAACCAGATCACCGAATTCTTCAGGAGCCACGGGTGGGTGGAATGAAAGTTTTCGAGAAAATCCGCAACCTGGCGGAAAAAGACTTCAATGAATACCTGGACGCGGAAAAGCAGAAGGGCCGAAAGATCATCGGATATTTCTGCTCCTACGTCCCCGAGGAGATCCTCCACGCAGCGGGATTCGTCCCCTACCGCATGCGGGCCGTGGGGAGCGGCAGTACGGCCAGGGGCGATGTCTACTTCGCCTCCCTCAACTGCACCTTCGTGCGGCACTGCTTCAGCAAGGCCCTGGAAGGCGACTTCGCCTTTCTGGAAGGGGTCGTCTTCATGAACGGATGCGATCATACTCGGAGGATGTACGACAACTGGCGCCACGCCCGGCTGGCCCCCTCCTATCTCCATATGTTCACGGCACCGCATCTCATCAACCCCCTGGCGCTGGATCATTTCGAGGGAGAGCTGCAGAAGTTTAAGAAGAGTTTGGAGGATCACTTCGGCCTCATCATCACCCCCGAAAGCCTTATAGAATCCATGCAGGTTTACAACCGGAAGCGCGCACTGCTCGCGGAAATTTCCTCTATCCGGAAGGACCCGGCCGTACCCATAAAGGGAAGCGAATTCCTGGCTCTTATGCTGGCCGTCACGGCCCAGCCGGTGGAGGAGGCCGTTACGCTCCTGGAGGAGGTCCGGGAGGCCTGCCGCGGACGCCGAACGGCCCGGGAGGGCGATCTGCGCATTTTCCTTTCCGCGGGATGCGTGGAGGAGATATCTCACCTGGAGCTCATCGAGGAATGCGGGGGAGCCGTAGTGGCGGACAATCTCTGCATGGGGTCGCGCCACTACGATGCCCTGACCGATGCCTCCCAGCCGCCCCTCAGGGCCCTGGCGGAGCGCTACCTCACCCATCTCTCCTGTCCCCGGATGATGAACGATTTCCGGCGACGGCTGAAATACATGGCCGATGTGAGGGAGGGCTATGCCGTGGATGCCGTAATAGCCGAGAAGCTGAAATTCTGCGATCTCTGGGGCGGGGAGATCTTCCTCTACCGGCAGGAATCGAAGAAGAGGGACTTCCCTCTTCTGACACTGGAACGGGAGCTCTATGGAGGCGGAACGGGACAGATTCGAACCCGGTTGCAGGCCTTCTTCGAGCAGATCCGCAACCGCCGGACAATCGCCGGCGACCCTGTCCGCTCAGACAGCAGCAACGAGGTCCGCCACTGACCGGATAGGATAAATTTGAAAAGGAAGGCTGATATGAATAAGAACGAATACGAATACATAGTCATCGGCACCGGACCCGGAGGGGCTCCCGCGGCCCTGGAGCTAGCCAGAGCCGGCAAAAAGGTGCTCATGATCGAGCGGGGCGCCTATCACCGCCGCTTCATCGGCTTTCCGCTGGGCATGCGCCTCTCGGAGCGATTCTTCGTCTTCAACCGCTCGCTGGAGGGGGTGGTCATGGAGCGGGGCCTGACGGTGGGCGGCTCGTCGATGATTTACCAGGGCAACGTCTTCGATCCCAGCGACAAGTTCCTCCGGAGCATGGGCATCAACTTCCGCCCCGAGACAGAGGAGATAAAGGCGGAGATCGGCGTGAAGACCCTGCCGGACACCTTCTACAACCGCAACGGCTATCACGGCCTGGCACGATTGATGGAGGCCGCCGAGGCGATGGGCTGTCCCTTCGAGGCCCAGGAGAAGTTCGTGGACCCGGAGAAGTGCAAGATCGGCTGCGACTGGTGCATGATGGGGTGTCCTCGAGACGCCAAGTGGACCACGCGCCGTTACGTGGACCAGGCGGTGGAGCAGCACGGTGCGGAACTGCGCGTCTCCTCCCCCGTACACCGCATACTCTTCGACTCCCAGAGAAAGAGGGCCGAAGGGGTACAGCTCCGCAGCGGGGAGAAGATCATGGGCGGAAAGATCATCCTGGCGGCGGGGGGGATCGGCAGTCCGGGAATATTCCTCCGCTCCGGAATCAGCTATGCCGGAAAACGGTTCTTCATGGACCCCATGACCATACTCTACGGCCTGAGCAATGATCCCAAAGGGGGGCTGTGGGGCGCTCAGACCTTCACCCACGCCA
>CALCJG010000377.1 GCA_937967705.1 uncultured Spirochaetia bacterium | reverse complement strand
GTCGTGATGCAGTATTTGAATGATCAGCTCCAGCTCGTTGGAGCGGATCTTCTCCTTGATGCGCAGCATGAACTTGTCCAGGGTCCCGGGGAGGACGTCCATACGCTTGCCGATGAGCCTTTTGTCCCTGGGCCACTTGAGTCCTTCCGCCAGGTGCAGCACGAGTTCCCGTTCCCTTTCGGAGAGCCGATTCAGGATCACGTCGATCAGCTCGCTCTTGATGGATTTTCGCTCCAGCGCCGTGGCGAAGATTCCCGCCGCTGTCTTTATGAGGTTGATCTGGTCTTCCGTCCACCTCTTCCTCTTCATCGAGGCGATCCCCAGCCAGCCGATGGAGCTCCTCCTGAAAATGACCGGCACGATGAGAAAGGACTGTATGCCCAGTATCCGGCCGAACTCGGTTTCCTTCTGCGCTTCATCCTGCAGGACGTTCACATCGGGGACGTGAATCACCTTCCGCTTTTTCAGCAGAGGCGTGAAGACGGGGTAGTCGGCGAAGTCCAGCTCTTCCGGGAACTCGATGTTCTGGAGATCGGGGTCTTTACGCCACACGTGGTATTTCCTGGCGCTATTACCCCCGGGATTGACCGTATAGAAGAATATGATGTCCTCATTGTTGAACTGTCCCACAATATCCAGCCCTCGGGCAATCCCCGTGTCCACCTCATGAGCGTCCAGGTTGATGAAGTTCTTGGATATCTCGATCAGCTGTTTCTCGAACTCGATCCGGTAGTTGAGATTTTCCCGGGCCTCCTTTATGGCGGTGATGTCGGTGATGACGGCCTGCAGTCCGTCATAATCCCCCTTTTTATCCCTGATGGGGCTGACGGAGATCATGATGGAGATGGTCTCGCCGTTTCCCGTGGTTGCATCGGCCTCGAATCGGATGCGCTCAAAGTTTCCCGCTCTCAGATAGAGGGCCTCCGGCTTTGATCTGTTGGGCCCGGTGAAAAAATCGATGAACTCCTTTCCTGTGATCTCCTTCTTGGTGTAACCGGAGGCGTCTGCCACACGCTGGTTGGCATAGACGATGATGCCTTTCCGGTCGAGGATGACATAGCCCTCGTACATCTGGTCGATCAGGTTCCAGTATTTCCGCTCGCTCTCCCGGGTTTTTTCTTCGAAGAACCTCTCGTCGGTCTTGTCCCGGGAATAGACGGCGTAGTGGCTGATCCTGTGATTTCGATCGAAGACGGGATAGACGCTGAGATCCAGGATGCGGTTTCCCACGGTGAGCCTAAAGTGACGGGGTTTACCGGTTTTCCTGATCATGCCGGCCTGTCGGATAGTCTCCTTCTCGGCCTCCTCGGGGTAATAATCCGAAAGTTTCGTTCCGAGGAAGAACTCCATCGGCTTGTCTTTCAGATTTTTGCGCCGGCCCCGTAGCCTTTTGAGGGCCTCCTCGTTGAGGGCCATGATCGTGCTGTCCGCATTGATGAGGAAGGCGCCGTCGTGGGAGGCGTCCAGCAGGGCCCGTATGGTCTTGTCGTTCTGTTCCCTTTTTTCCCTCTCCCAGAGGTCCCTGGTGACATCCCGCAGGATCAGGATTAGGGCCTGGGGATATCCCCTCTCGTCTTCGAGGGAGGTTAGGACGACTTCAATGCTCCGGCTCGTTTTGCCCGGGGAACTGATCTGAAAGCTGACGGTGGGAGCTCCCGTATGGTTCACAGCGGCAGCAAGCCCCTTTTTGACAGTCGCCCGGTAGTCACCGGGGATTAAATCAAAAAACAGAACCCCCGATGGCTCTGATGTCCCGAGACTGAAGAGAGCACACGCCTCTTCGTTCATATACAGGATACCGTAATCGCAGTCGGTTAAAACAAAGGCTTCCCGGGCGGCGACGGTAAAGGAATTAAGGAAATCCAGAATGTCCTTTACCCGGTCTTTCCGGGGGCTCTCCTTGCTCCTTCCGGATCTTCTCCTGGCGGATGTCTGTTTGTCGGCGGCCATGGGTGTTTTCAGGGTTTAATTGAACGGGTTTTATCAACCGATTCCGGTTATCTCATGATGACATATTATTTCATAAACGGGAATATTTCAACAAGTAAAATTATCGTCTAATAAATGAATAATGTCCAAGACGGAATCGACTTATACTGATGGTTGAATATAGTCAAGACGGAATCGGTATGAACAATAAGGGATGATGTGATCAAGACGGTATGGTCGTTATTATTATTTTGTAAACATATTGACGGGGAGGCGGTTTTATTATTACGTTATGGACTGCCGGTGTCCGGGATTATCCTGACCGCCAGGCCTGCAGGAAATGAGGGAGGCACGAAGAGATGAGAAAAACTACCATAGATCTGTTCCTTGCCGTATCCCAGGAAATCTGTGCTCAATGCACGGACGATTGCAGCATCGAGAAGAAGCTTAATTGCTATGCGGCCTTTCTGAAATATGCCTCAGCCAAGACTGATCATGATGATTTTTGGCGAAATGACCCCCTGGAGAATATTCGCAGCTGTTTCACAACTCAACAAGTAAAGCTTCCTGATTGTTCAAAGTGAAGAGTCAGAATCAGAACGGAAGGGGCGGGTGACGAAAGTCTGGGATGTCAGCCGTGATACGCATTAATTGCGGAAAGAACCATAACGGGAGCGGAGCACGTTCACGTGATTGTGATCCCGTTTGTGACTATAGTATAAAGCCTGGAATCTTAAGGAGGAATTGTCAATTATGAAAGGGATTAAAACCAGTCTGAGTGTGAAGATCACCGCGGCTCTCTTTGCCGTCATTCTCCTGGCCACGGCGGCGGCCTGCATGGGGGTTTCGTTTTATGTCAGGGACAAGGTGCTGAGGGAATACAAGAAGCGGTCCATGGAACTGGCTTCCATGGCGGCGGACTATGCCCGCAGGGAATTCGAGGGAGCCATTGACCGGAGAGAGCACGGACTGGAGGAGTTCCTTTCCTTTCAATACCGGGAGATGTCTCTGGAGGAATGCTCGCAGAAATGGGTCAGGGTGGAGGAAAGAGGCAAATACGATCGGGAATATCTCCGGAAAATATTCCATGGGGAGGTGAAGAAGCCCAACGGGGAAATTGACAGCTTCAGGCGCTATATGACCTCCTACAGCGCCGACAGGAATCTGGTGGATCGCATCAAAAACATGTCCGACGGCTTCCTGAAGATCCCGGAGATGGGCTTTTGCGGGATCATCGACAAGAACGGGTACGGGCCTTTTCATCATGAAAAGAACAGCCGCAGCATCACCGGTGATATCAAGGCGGATATGGACCAGTGCCGCACCAACAGGATATGGGCCCATCTCGGCAAAAGGATTGATCCCCGTCAGGTTTCGGTAACCTCCTACAAGCGGGATACCGGCGCTGTCTTTCTCATGGCTCATGCGCCGATATGGATCAAGGGTCAATTCTGGGGCGGTGCGATCATCGGATACAATGCGGCGGATCTGAACCAGCAGGTCTATTCCACCATACTGCTGCTGGTGGTCGTCATCCTGGCGGGGGCCCTGCTCGTCTCCCTGGTTATCCATATCCTGATAAAAAAGAATCTCTGTCCCATCTTCGGTATTTCCCTGGTCATGAACAAGCTCTCCGCGGGGGATTTTTCCGAGCTGGTGGAGGTTCGCTCCGAGGATGAGATCGGCGTCATCTCCCGGGGAATCAACCGTATGATCAGGCAGGTGAGCCGGGCCATCGGTTATATCCACAACCTGGTCGCTTCGCTTTCCGCCTCCAGCGAGGAGCTGGCCTCCGCATCCGCCAATATAGGCGACAGCATGGTCCGGCAGGGAGAAAAGATCGGGCGAATACGGGAGGATATAGGAAACATTCTTGGTTCTCTCACGGAGACCCACAGCTATATTGAGGGGCAGATCGACAATATCCGTCTGCAGATGGAGATCATCAACAAACTGGACGGAATTTCCGGGGACATATCGGAGAACATCAAAAAGGTCAAGGACGTGAGCGATGTGTCCATGCATCTGGCCACTATGGTGCGGGAACAGGTGGACCAGGCGACAGGAAAGATGGGTACCATCGTGAAGGCCTCGGGCACTATCAGCGATATAGTCACCGCCATCGATA
>CALCJG010000376.1 GCA_937967705.1 uncultured Spirochaetia bacterium | reverse complement strand
CTCAGTCAGCGAGGGGGTGTATTGGGATCCATGGAGAGTTTTTATCAGAGGGGTAAGATTCAGGAGGAATCCCTGGAATATGAACACAAAAAACATACTGGAAGCTATCCTATTATAGGTGTGAATACATACCTGAACCCCAATATTGATCATGCAACTCAATCTCGCCCGCCTGTGGACCTTACCCGTGCCAGTTATGATGAAAAGATGGCACAGATTACCAATTTAAAGGGCTTTCAGTCAAAATACAGTCAAGAGGCGGAACAGGCTCTGGTGAAGCTGAAGAATGCTGCTCTATCAGGGAAGAATATTTTTGAGGAGATGATGAATACGGCCCGATACGCCAGCCTGGGACAAATTACCAGTCTTTTATACATGGTGGGCGGAAAATACAGGAGGAACATGTGAATCTTGAAAAAGGGTATATACAGCTCTATACCGGCAATGGAAAAGGTAAAACCACAGCTGCCCTCGGTTTGGCACTCCGAGCCTCAGGAGCGGGACTGAGCACACTCATCCTTCAATTTATGAAAGGACAGCATTACAGCGAGATTGATGCCGTTAAACAGTTTTCTCCACTCATAACCATTGAACAATATGGAAGCAGGGAATTCTGTCGCCCCGATGATGAAAACCTCCCGCATCACATAGAATTGGCACAGAAGGGATATTCAAGAGCAAGGCAATCCATTGCTGATGGTAACCATGCACTTATCATCCTTGACGAAATTGTGACAGCCCACTTATTCCATTTGATCAGCTTGAATGAGATACGGCAGTTGATAGATTTAAAAAATCCCTCAATGGAGCTGGTGTTGACCGGAAGAGGAGCTCCCCAGGAACTGATAGATATATGTGATCTTGTCACTGAAATGAAGGAGATAAAGCATTATTATACAAAAGGCGTACTCTCTCGCAAGGGTATTGAAAACTGACCCAAATACGGCTATAAGTAACCATTTTCTGTATATTTAAAAGATTCTCGCTAAAAACGTCCATAATACTTAATTTTGACAAAAAAAGAGGGGTATTCAATGAATACCCCTTACAATTTAGCGGAATATTTGGAAGGAAATTAAAGTGTACCAGGATTTTCCCAGCTCACAGATATATAATAGCACATATTGTACCATGCCCAAAATTATTACATAATTTCCTAAAAAAAGTTCTTTATACCCTCAACGATAAGAAAAAAACCATGAAAACAGTCTAAAAAAATAATATAACACCCTTTTCTACTCACCATCTCTTCACTCTTGAGCCCAATTCAATGAATAGGATGTAAACAAAACCCATATACTTTAAAAATATGTATTGTTTTCACAACATATGTCCGAAAATTAGGACACTACCTTGTGGTGCCCCTCTAGAATATTAATCATTTCATTATTCGTCTTGTTTCAGTTAATAGCTGTTTAACAATCTTTTGAGCAAAAGGATCAAAACTGCCCTTGCAATATACGGAGTGGTTTACTATAGGGCTTACTTTACCCAAACCCAGGTTATAATACTTAACTTCAAAGACCAGATCCACACCATTATAGTTATTATCCGCATAATAATAGACTACTCGCTCCTGTGAAGGATCATCTGTATCGATCATAGAAACCCTATAGCCGTTTTTAATCGATCTAATCCCTTCCTGATTCTGAATTAATTTCATTAGATAACGAATACCATCCTTGTTAGCGATTGTCATGTCTGATTTACCGGACAGTATATCCTCTTTCATCCTAGCAAACCTCTCCGCACTGCAGTATTTTTCCGGGTGGGTCTCCTTTTTTAATTTATTCTCCTCAACATACCAATGGTACACATGGTCAACTGTTCCGTCTCCCTTGAGATCCGTGATCAATGTAATCATTTTGGGTTCGACAGAAAATCTGCCAATAATGATATTGCTCCTTTTTCCAATCGATTGGTAGAAAGCATAATCATCATTTGTAGCAGGTATCGGCATTTTTTTCAGTTTTGCCACATCGACAAAATCAGCTGGGATGTATTGCCCCTTTGCGACATTATATTGAATGGGCTTACCCTTTGATATACCGTCCGCCCATACAAAAAAACAAGAATACATAAGAATGATTAATAATACTGACCATTTTTTTTCCATGATACCTCACGATGACAACAGATGTTAAATTTAAAAAACCATGGGAAATATTGTAATAAAAACGAATATAAATATGTTTATCAAACTTTCAAAAAAAATCTCCTTCGAAAAGGAGATTTTTTTAGTTATCTAACAGCTTTTCCCGTTTTCAGGTCAAGTTTCTTCCTTACTCCCTTTGATGTAACGATCAGCCTGTTATCATCTATCTCAAGTCGACCATCGTTATCCAGCTTTTTTCGCCATTTCACAGGTCCCTCCTGTGATGCGCAGAAAACATAATCTTTCGTTGCAATGTATATCCTGTCCTCCTGTTTCAAAGGCGGTCCCACCACTTTCCTTTCCATGGCGACCTTCCCCTTATGAATGAAGTACAGTTCGGTTCTTGTGATCAACAGGCTTCCGTAAGGTTTTTCATGGCGTGCCATACTGCGTATTTTTTTGACGACTTCACCAGACTTTGGAGCTACATCAATTATTTCCTGACGCTCCTCCTTGAATTCCTCCGGTTTGAACTTCACAACATCCTTCTTTGACACTACAACATTATCCTCAACTTTCACCGCGACCTTGGCCACATCTAATTCGGCCCCCTTTTTTTGAGCACTCTCCAGAGCTAAATCCACTTTCTTCGTGGCCTTATCCACCTCTTTTTGAGTGACTACGACTTTCTCCTTCTCCTCAATAGGCTTGGCCGCCTCTAAAACCTTTTCCATCACCCTGTTTTCTTCCAGTTTAGGGATACGTTTTACCACCTTCACCTTGCCATCATATACCTTAATTCTTGTAGTTTTTCTGGCATCTGCCTCAACAATGAACCTGGTCCCCCTTACTCCTGCGACGGCCGTGGGAGTCTTTACGGTAAAACTCTCATGTTTTAATAATTTTTTGGGCTTACAGAGCATTTTTCCTACATCCAGTCCCACACTGACCGTTTCTCGTTCGCCGGACTTTAACAGGGTTGACATCATCACAACTGATCCGGCCTTGATACGTATCATGGACTCCCCTATACGCAGATCACAGGATGATTCGGCACCTGTTACGATTTTATCCTTCTCTTTCAAGACATCCCCAATCTGCATGGATCTCCCGTTGAGTTTCACATCGCCGATGATGAAAGACGCAGTAGCAAAATCCTCCTGATTTTTCGTCTCCTGGCATCCTGCAAGAAGGATAATGAAAATTATGATTACTGCATTAAGTCTGTTCAGCATATTACAGAACCTCCCCTTCCGACATCTGTCAGCGGAACAATCAAAATGCCTCTGGCCATTTTGATTCAAATGATTTCTAGATGTCTGAAATACTGTCTGATAACGTTAAATATAATAGCATCAGATAAATCTGGCAAACACAATATGGTATTATTTGATTGCCCTGAATGACGAAGGGCGGGGTAATTTCGATGGAGGGGTTCCTTCCGATGTCAGGTCTTGACTATTTCTTCTTTTTTCTGAAGTATTTATAAGGATTGATATGATCCCCATTTTTTATCAATTCAAAGTGCAGATGCGGTCCTGTGGAATTCCCCGTATTTCCGCTTTTTGCGATATACTGTCCCTGTTTTACATATTGTCCGTTTTTAACGTAGATTCTCGAAAGATGACCGTAGAGTGATTTCCATCCCCCAGGATGAGCTATAACAACGGCTCTCCCATAGCCGCCCATCCACCCGGCGAAGGTAACCTTTCCGTAACGGGTCGCCTTCACAGGCTGGTACTTTGAAATAATATCAATCCCCTGATGAAAATGCCTGTAATTGAAAATTGGGTGGTTTCTCCATCCATAACTGCTAGTAACCTTTTTCTGCTGAGCCGGCCAGATAAATCCCTGTATAATATTAATAGGCTTGGCATCGGGAATAAAGAGCAGAAGATTGGAGGAGATAAAGTCTGGATTCTTGATATTGTTTTCGGCCACGATTTTATCCACTGATGCTCGGTACTTTTTCGCCAATGAAACCAGATCCTGGCCCTTCTTCATCTGATAGAGTATACCATCACGGCTAGGGATTTTAAGGATTGTGCCTTCGCTGACAACGCTGTAGGAATTCAACTTATTGTTGCCGACAATCGTATCTAGCGAAACACCGTAATCCTTGGCAATCTTACCCAGACTTTCCCCTTTTTTGACCTTATGCATCCTGATTACGAGAGATTTGTGTTTTTCCGGCTCGGTAAAGTCAGTATCCGATGATTTCAATATCGTGTTTTTAAGGGAATCTTCGTCGAGTTTAGTTGTCTGGATGGGAGCCGATGCGGGTTTCAAAAGACTGTATATGGATATGCCCAAAAGGAGAATGGCAAGAGTCATCATGGGTTTTTTTAACCATTCAAGGTGCTTCAGGCTGATTTTTTTTACATAAACCTCACCCGTGCCCCTGTAAATGATAAGAATTTCATTATAGATCAGAGAAAGGCTTAGATTGCCGATCTTAACGTTTTTTGAATAAACATTCCACATCCCATCTTCCCTTTTTTACCTAAAAAGATTGAGCTGCCCATCATAATTATCGGTGCAATAAGGCTTATTACTTGAATTTATCGGGCTGCGGTTTTACAGGCCCGCTGCTGTATGATTCCTCAATAATCCTTTTAACATCCTTCTTCTGACCGCCTGTGATGATGATGTTACCCTGGGCGATGACCCCTCTCTGAATTGTCAGAGCGGGAGTTATAATATCACCCAGCACACGGCCTGTTTCCAGCAACTTAATCTCTTCGTCAGCCTTTATGTTTCCAATGACCGTCCCGGCAACAACGACAGATTTGGCATCAATGTTCGTCTTGACCTTCCCTGTTTCTCCCACCACCAGCTCTTCATCGGTTTTAATTTCCCCTTCAAACTTGCCGTCAATTCTAAGGGAACCGCTGATATAGAATTTTCCCTCAAAAACAGAACCTTCCCCAATGGTACTGTTAATGGAATCTCCTTTGCCTGCCATTTTTTTCTCCTGAACTATGAGTTAAAACATCACTGGAAAAACAAGATGGGATCTCTACCGTATCTCATCGATCCATGCAACTTGCGATGAAATTTAGCAGCATCCTTCCGCTGTATCTTTTACACATGTTTCCCTACAGTTGAATCTCTGTCAAATGAGCATCACTTTCTTCCAGTTTGCCAATAGAAACAAGCGTTAGCTTCTGACTTTGAAAAACCCTCTCCGTTACCCGCCTAAAATCGGACAGGGAGATTTGATCAACCTGTTCTACAATCTCCTCAAAACTGAAATACCGGCCAAATGCCATTTCCGTTCTTGCCAACTGACCCATGCGGACTTCCGTACTTTCGAGGCTTAATGCGAGATTCCCCTTCATAAAAGCTTTAGCATCTTCAAGCTCTTCTTCAATGATGCCCCTGTCCAGCAGATCATGGCATTCCTGGAGTATGAGATCCAGGGCTTTTCTATAATTATCCGGTGATGTGCCGCAATATATCCCGAATATTCCTTTATCAGTATATGAGGAATGGAATGAATAAATTGAATAGCACAATCCCTCCTTCTCCCGGATATTCTGGAAAAGCCGAGACGACATGCTCCCCCCCAGGATAGTGCTTAAAGCAAACAGCGTCCACCGGTCATCGTCCTTTTTTGTCAAACCGTCTGTGCCGAGGCAGAAATGCACCTGCTCCAGATTGCGGTCAATATGCCTGTGGAATATCCGATTATGCTGCATCTTCTTGCGGTCCTCTTGAAAGACTCCGCCTTTGCCATCTAGTGCAAAATAATTGTCCACAAGCTGTCTTGCATGGGATTCCGTAAATTTACCGGCGATTACGAAGATGCAATTATTATCGAGATAATAGTCGCTGAAAAAATCAATCAATTTTTCTTTTGATATGCCATTTATCGTCTCAAGATTTCCCAGAATGGAATGACCCAGAGGATGATCTGATAGCATACATTCCATGAAGATATCATGAACCAATTCATCCGGAGTATCCTCATACATTCGGATTTCCTCTAGGATAACATTTTTCTCCTTATCCATCTCCACAGGATCAAATAGGGAATTATGATACATATCCGCAAGAAGTTCCACGGCCAGTTCCAGATAATCGGAAATGACATTGATATAATAACAGGTGTACTCCCTGTTGGTGGCTGCATTATGCTGTCCACCCACCCGGTCCACGACTCTCGCGATATCCTTGGCAGAATACTTTTCGGTGCCCTTGAAGAGCATGTGTTCGATAAAATGGGCATATCCCTGACGGGACTCTTCCTCATCCCGGGAACCCACCTTGACCCACAGTCCGGCGGAGATGGAAACCACACTGTCGATGGGTTCAAGGAGAACCGTCATGCCGTTGTTAAGCTTGTATTTTATAATCATGTTCTTGATTAATTATTCGAAAAAAGAAAACACGGATATGGTTATTTTAACCATATCCTGATAAAAGATGCAAGTTCGAAATTGCTTTTTCTTGAATAGACGGGAATAATTATTGATTGAGGGCATCCTTCCGGCTCAGGTCAATTCTACCCATCCGGTCAATACCAACAACCTTGACATAGACTTCATCACCTTCATTGACGACATCAGTTACCTTGTTGACTTTCTTTACATCGAGCTTGGATATATGGACAAGCCCTTCCTTTCCCCTGAGGATTTCCACGAAGGCCCCGTATTCCATGACCCTCTTCACCACACCTTTGTATATCTTACCCACCTCCACTTCCTCAACGATGGATTTTATGATATCAATGGTTCTGTTGATGCCCTCCTGGGACACGGCAGAAATTGTTACAACCCCGTCGTTCTCGATATTAATATCCGATCCCGTTTCTTCAACGATACTCTTGATCACCCTTCCTCCTGGCCCGATCAACTCGCCGATTCGATCCACTGGAATCGTCATGATCAGAATCCTCGGAGCGTGAGGTGATAACTCCTTCTCCGGATTGGGAAGCACATCATTCATGATGTTGAGGATATGAAGCCTCCCTTCCCTGGCCTGGTCCAGAGCAGCCCTCATAATAGACGGTGTGATTCCTTCAATTTTAATGTCCATTTGAAAAGCCGTAATTCCCTCTTTCGTTCCTGCCACCTTGAAGTCCATATCCCCCAGATGGTCCTCGAGTCCCAGGATGTCACTGAGGATTGCAAACCGATCCTCTTCCATGACGAGGCCCATGGCGATACCGGCTACTGCCGATTTCACCGGGACTCCGGCATTGAAAAGAGCCAGGGAGCTAGAACAAACCGTTGCCATCGAAGAGGAACCGTTGGATTCCAGTATCTCCGATACGGCACGGATGGTGTACGGGAATTTGGTCTCATCCGGCAGAACATATTCCAGCGCTCTCTCCGCAAGCATACCGTGGCCGATCTCCCTTCTGCCGACACCGCCGACTCTGCCCGTTTCCCCGACGGAATATGGAGGAAAGTTGTAATGCAGCATGAACCTTTTAAAGGATTCCCCCTCCAGGGCATCAAGGCGCTGAGAATCCCTCACTGAGCCGAGGGTTACTATGCCAAGACTCTGGGTCTGCCCCCGGGTAAAAACCGCAGAACCATGGGTTCTGGGGAGAATCCCCACCATAATGTCGATATTGCGTATATCCTTTAAACCGCGTCCGTCAGCCCGCATCCCCTGAGTCAGGATGCGACCCCGAACTACTTCCGCATCAAAATCATCCAGGATCCTGGCGATGGCATTTCCCGCATCAGGATACTTATCCTTAAGCTCTTCCTTCGCCGTAGACATGAGCTTGTTGAAATGATCCTCACGTACCTTCTTTTCCTTGTAGTTTACCAGTTCCTCAATCTTGCTAAAGTACCGATCATGCAATTCCTTCTTTAAATCCTCGTTGAGGTTCATGGGGACATAGGTGATAGGCTGTTTGCCATATATCTGTTTCAACTCTTCCTGAACTGCGCATATCTTTACGATCTGCTCATGGGCGAATTCCACCGCCCTGATCATAGCGTCCTCATCAACGTTCTTTGCCGATCCCTCAATCATCGTCACTGCCTTCTTCGTGCCAGCGACAACAAGATCGATATCACTCCCGTTCATTTCCTCAAATGTGGGATTGACAACGTATTCCCCCTTGATTCTCGCCACCCTGACAGCTCCGACAGGTCCCTTGAAAGGTATGCCCGATATGATGAGAGCCGCTGAGGCCGCATTGATGGCAATGACATCATTTTGCACCTGTTTGTCCGCTGAAAGGACATTGATGATGACCTGTACCTCGTTGACAAAATCCTTGGGAAAAAGAGGTCTAATGGGACGGTCCGTCAGCCGACTCGTTAATACCTCCCGGTCGCTCGGTCTTCCTTCCCTCTTAATAAACCCCCCGGGGATCTTACCGGCAGAGTAGAACTTTTCCCTGTAATCCACAGTAAGAGGGAAAAAATCCTGGCCTTCCGATACTTTCCTGGCATAGACTGCTGTTGCCAGAACGATAGAATCCCCGCAGGATACTGCTACTGCCCCGTCCGCCTGTTTGGCCAGATATCCGGTATTAAATCGAATTTTATCGTGTCCGATCTCAACTATTAAATCCGAACTCATTGTTTCGTCACCTCACATTAATAATACTCGCCCGCTGATAACCCGCATGAGATATACCAACCGGCACGTTCGATCAATCCTATCTTCTCAGGCCGAGAGACTGTATCAGGGTTCTGTATTTTTCCAGATCCTTTTTCTTGAGATAAGTAAGCAGCCTTCTTCTCTGACCTACCAGTTTCAGAAGTCCGCGTCTCGAATGAAAATCCTTCTTGTGAATCTTAAAATGATCCGTCAAGTGGTTGATCCGTTCCGTTAACAGAGCTATCTGAACCTCGGGTGATCCCGTATCGTTCTCATGCCTTTTGTACTGATTGATCACTTCATTCTTCTGTTGCATGACTTGATAGTATCCTCCTTAAAAATAATGTTTCTAATTTATCACGTTTAGATATTTCACTCGCCAGGGTTCCATATCAATTTCTGCTATTGCCAGCAAATTCCGCCGGCTGTCCATGACAAGATAGGGTTTGCCCTCAACGAACTGAATATCTTTAACATCTTCTCTTTTCAGGGATACGCCGTTTAAAACCCTCTTCACAGCATCATCCCCTATAAAAACCTTTCCCATATCCTCAAGAGCCTCTTCCGGCCGGAGAAGAAATTTCTTTCCCGGATTTCTGCCCTCCCTGAATTGCACAAGTTCTCCGGGGGATACTGCTTCGCTGACGAGGAATCCGCCTGAAACAGTTCTGCGGAGTGCTTCCAGATAAGCCCCGCATCCCAGAAAATCACCGATATCCCTTGCCAGGGAGCGAATGTAAGTCCCCTTGGAACAGACCACCTCAAGGCGGAGCAGTGCCGGGTCATTTTCATCCCAGGCAATATCCAAATGCCTGATATTAACCTTCCGCTCCTGCAAATCGACTTCCACGCCCCTGCGGGTGAGATCGGAAGCCCTTTGCCCTTTCACCTTCAGGGCCGAATAGAGAGGAGGTTTCTGACTCAGCTCCCCGACAAAACGGGTCCTTACAGCATTCAGGCTTTCCTCATTGAGATCCACCGGAGGACGACCTCCAATAACATCACCCGACGGATCACAGGTATCCGTGATCACTCCAAGCCGCACTTTACCTGAATACGCCTTGTCATGATCGAGAAAATACCGGGTAAACCGGGTCGCCCTGCCCGTACAGACCACCAAAAGACCCGAAGCAAAACTGTCTAAAGTACCGGAATGACCGATCTTCTTCACTCCCGTGATCCGCCTGATCTCATCGAGGGCTTTAAAGGACGTCACCCCCACAGGTTTATCTATTAACAGGACCCGATCGTTGAAACCGGCCGTATTACTCTTGCCGTTTTCCAAAACCAGGGTCTACGACTCCCCGTTATCCTTGTCTCCGGACTTATCCAAGCTGTCTATGAGCCCGACCATGTCGACCCCTTCCGCAATGGTCGTATCCAGATAAAAGTGTATACGCGGCGTGTTCCTCATCTTGATGTTTTTTCCGACAATATACTGAACATAGCTCCCTGCCGAATTGACCCCCAGCATGGTTTTTCTGACGTCTGTCTCATTTCCCAGAACGGAAATCCCTACTTCCGCCACTGAGAGGTCCCTGCTCAGGCTCACCTTCGTTACGGTCGCAAAACCGATTCTCGGATCCTTTATCTCGTTGAGCAACGCTTCGGCGATCACACGCCTGATAAGCTCCTCAAGCTTCTCTTTCCTGTAAGACGGCATTTTTTCTCTACTCCCGGATTCCGCCGTCCTCTCAATCCAGACTCTTGGCGATTTTCAATATCTTATAGGACTCGAAGGTATCCCCTTCCTTGACATCATTATAGTTCTCCAGGACGAATCCGCACTCCTGACCGGAGTCGACCTCGGACGCATCGTCTTTATAACGCTTGAGGGATTTCAACTCTCCATCGAAAACCACAACACCGTCTCTCAAAAGCCTAATTCGATTCTTTCTCTCCACCTTCCCGTTGAGAACGATGGAACCTGCGACAGTACCCACTTTGGAAACCTTGAATATCTGCCGAACCTCTCCTCCCCCGGTAACGACCTCCTTGATCTCCGGCGAAAGCATGCCCTCTATGGCCGCCTTGACGTCATTGGTCGCATCATAAATGATATTATAGAACTTGATGGACACCTTCTCCCGTTCCGCCAGATCGGCCACCTTGGAGGAAGGCCGTACGTGATAACCGATGACTATGGCGTTGGAGGCGGATGCCAGCATGACATCGGACTCGTTGATGGTGCCCGCAGCGCCATGTATAACCTTCACCTTGACCTCACCGCTGGACATCTTCTCCAGGGATTCCTTCAGGGCCTGAACGGAACCGTCCACATCACCCTTGATGATGATCCTCAGTTCCTGAACCTCACCTTCCTTGATCATCTCGTTCAGATCTTCCAGAGTTACCTTCCGAACCTTCTTGGCTGATTCGATGCGCATCAGTTCATGACGCTTCTGGGATATCTGCTTGGAATACTTTTCCGATTCAACCACTTCGAAGGGATCGCCGGCATTGGGAACGCCGGATATGCCGAGTATCTCCACCGGTGTCGAGGGGCCCGCTTCCTGTACTGCCTGCCCCTGGTCATCGAACATCGCCCGAATCTTGCCCGAATTGATGCCCACAACAAAAGGGTCACCGACCCGCAGACTTCCGTTCTGAACCAGGATGGTGGCTACCGCGCCTCTTCCCGGATCCAGCTTTGATTCTATGACAGTCCCTTTGGCCATCAGTGTCGGGTTGGCCTTTAGTTCCAGCATCTCTGATTGGATGAGGATCAACTCGAGAAGCTCTTCTATATTGAGTCCCTTCTTGGCGCTTATTTCGGCAAAAAGGGTCGAACCACCCCAAGCTTCCGGTATCAATTCAAAATTTGCCAGCTCTTGACGCACCCGGTCCGGGTTGGCATCCTGGAGGTCGATTTTATTTATGGCTACAATGATCGGAACTCCCGCCGCTTTGGCATGGTTTATCGCCTCAATGGTCTGGGGCATGACGCCATCATCCGCCGCTACTACAAGAATGACGATATCGGTAACAGCGGCTCCCCGGGCCCTCATGGTCGTAAAAGCCGCATGACCAGGAGTGTCCAGAAAGGTAACATGCTGGCCGTGCACGTTGACCATGTAGGCGCCTATATGCTGTGTGATGCCGCCGAATTCCCCTGCCACGACATTGGTTTTCCTAATGGCATCCAGGAGCTTTGTTTTTCCATGATCGACATGGCCCATGACTGTGACCACCGGAGGCCTGAGCGCCCTGTCTTCAAACCGGTCATCCTCCTCGTGCTTGATGAGGGTTTCATCATAAAGGGAAACGACCTTGACGGCAGTCCCATACTCGGAAGCCAGGATTTCCGCCGTTTCTGCATCTATGACCTGATTGATTGTAGCCATCATCCCTAGCTTCATGAGCCTGGCGATGATCTCGCTGGCTTTGACATTCATCTTCTTGGCGAGATCCCCAACGGGTATGCTCTCGGTGATTTCAATTTCCTTGGGAGTAACCACCTCCCCGCTTCTTTCAACACGTTGAGGGGCTTTTTTCTTTCGAATAACAATCTGTTTTTCGCCCCCGACCTCTTTTCCCCGACCGCCTTTCTGGAACTTTTTATCCTTGTCTTTATCCTTGTCCTTACTCTTCTTACGTTTCTGGAGGGAGTCCTTGGAAGCAAAACTATCATCCTTTTTCGGGGCTTCCGCTTTATCCACACCGACCCCACCGGGTTTCCCTCCTTCCTTAACGGGTTTCTTGTCGAAGGGAGGCCTGGAAGGCCTGTCCCTCTGATCCCTGCGGGGATGATCCCGACCCTCGCTTTTCCTATCGCCAGTCCCTCCCGTCCGGGCGACTGGCTTCCTATCTCTTGTAGGAAGGTCCCGTTTCTCCGTTTTACGCTCCGAGGAAGCCGATTCAGCAGTCTTTTCAGTAGTGGAAGACTCCTCCGGGCCCTCCTCGGCCTTATCCTTCATCAGTTCCTTAGCAACATGGACCTTTCTTTTGAGTTTTATCTTCTTGCCTTTCCCATCCTTCTTTTCCGCATTCTTCTCGAGGATCTTCCTGGCTTCCTTGGCACGAAGCTCCTTTATGATCTCAATACGTTTTTCCACGAGGAAGATATCATTACCTTCGATCTCGGAATCCTCACCGGCACAGGGGATATTGAGCTCCTGACATATATTATTCACATCATCGACAGTGACATGATTCCTTGTTGCAATCTCAATGGCTTTCATTTAATACCTTTTTTACATTAAATATTTCCAGACAATCCCCCCGTCCAAACCTGCCAGGGGGCTATCCCTCTCACTCTTCCTTCTTCCCCGGTTCCGTATCCTCTACAACCTCTTCCGTGGATTCGCCATCTTCCCCGTCCTCTTCATCCTCATCTTCTTCTTCATCCTCAAAATCCACAACCTCCGAGACGATTTCCATTATTTTCTTGGCGGTCTTCTCGCCAATCCCGTCAATCTCAATCAGTTCCTCAAAGGATTTTTCCACAAGGTCTTCTACCGAGAAGACCCCGCCGTCCTCCAGGAGTTTTATGGTCCTGGTATCCAGGCCGAGTTCTTCCAGAGGTGTTTCCTCTTCATCCTTCTTGGCAAACAGCTGTTCGACAAGGGCCCGGGATTCGCTGGAACTCAGGAATTCCCGATACTGGTCTTCGGTCTTTATGTCAATTTCAAATCCGCAAAGCCGGGACGCCAGACGGGCATTATGGCCGCCCTTTCCTATGGCCAGCCGGTACTGATCGTTTTCCACAACAGCGATTACACCGCCATCCCTGGTCTCAATGACCTCCTTGGCACGCGCCGGCGTTATAGAACTGGCGGCCATGGTCTTTCTGTCGGAGGAGTATTCCACCACATCGATCTTCTCACTCTCCAATTCCCTAACGATGGATTGGATGCGTATGCCCTTCATGCCGACACAAGCCCCCACGCTGTCGATATCATCCCGCTCACTGGAAACGGCCACCTTGGTACGGACTCCAGGCTCTCTCACTATACTCTCAATTCTTACGATACCGTCATATACCTCGGGGATCTCCATCTCAAACAGCTTTTTAACAAAGCTCGTATGGGCCCTGGAGAGTATAACACTGGGACCTTTGGAGTTTTTCTGAACCATCAACACGATGGCCTTTATGCGGTCCCCCGTTTTAAAATGCTCCAGCGGCGACTGCTCCTTGGCCGGAAGGATACCCTCGGTTTTCCCCAGATCTACAAACATGGCGTCCCGCGTTTTTCTCTGGAGATATCCGTTGATGAGTTCCCCCTCCTTGTCCTTATAATCATTATATATGATGTTTTTCTCTGCTTCCTTGATCTTCTGAATGATGACCTGCTTTGCTGTCTGAGCGGCAATTCTTCCGAAGGATTCGAATGGATTCTCCTCCACCTCTATATCATCACCAAGCTTAACTTCAGGATGCTTCTGTCTGGCGACTTGAATGGATATTTCTTCGGCCATATTCCTGGGATAATTCACAACCATCTTCCTGGAAACGATCTTTACGCTGTTGTCATCCCTGTCAAAAACGACGCTGACGTTATCCGTTGTGCCATATTGCTTCTTATAGGCGGATAACATGGCTGATTCCACTATCTCTTCTATGGCTTCCCTGGGAATCCCCTTGTCCGTCGCTATCTGATGCAGCGCTTCAAAAAAGTTCGTACTCATGACCAGTCCTTCTCTCCCCATGATATTGCTTCAGTATCGCCTGATACGATGTTATTCTTAAAAACCAATACCGATTCACATCCCGGTATCCTTCCGCTAATAATCCAGGTTGGCGTTTACGATCTGATCGATATTCACGGACACCAGATCTTTCTCCGTTGCGATATCGATGAGATCACCTCTGACCTCCTGCAGATTCCCCTTGACAACCCCTATCTTCCC
>CALCJG010000375.1 GCA_937967705.1 uncultured Spirochaetia bacterium | reverse complement strand
CCAGCAGATCCCGGCGGGAGCGGAATGGTCCGTGCTCATTTCTGTATCTCACCACTGCCTCTGCCAGCTTCGGCCCCAGGCCGGAGACCCGGGCCAAAAGCTCAATGCTCGCGGCATTGACATCCACGCCCACCTGATTCACGCAGGCCGCAACCACATCGTCTAAAGAGCGGCCAAGGCTTGATGGGTCCACGTCATGCTGGTACTGGCCGACACCAATAGCCTGGGGCTCGATCTTGACCAGCTCTGCCAGAGGATCCTGCAGTCGCCTGCCTATGGAGACAGCACCACGCACCGTGGCATCCTGATCTGGAAACTCGCTCCGCGCTCTTGCAGAGGTGGAATAGACTGAGGCTCCCGACTCATTGACAGGAACTATCGATATGCTTCGAGGCAGATTGAGCCTGCGCAGAAATGATTCCGTCTCCCTACCAGCAGTGCCATTGCCCACTGCGATCACCTCCACATCATTTTCCTGGCAGATCCTGGCCACCTTTGATCCCGCCTCTCGGGTCTTATTATGAGGCTCATGAGGGTATATCACATCGCTCTTGATCAGCCGGCCCAGTGGGTCGAGAACCACCAGCTTGCAGCCGGTGCGAAAACCCGGATCTACCGCCAGGACGCATCTTCTGCCCAGGGGTGGCTCTAAGAGAAGCTGGCGGAGGTTATCGGCAAAGATCTCTATCGCCTTCTCCTCCGCCCGCTGACGGGCTATAGATATCGTCTCCGTCTCAAGGGACTGGGCAAGAAGCCTGCGAAAAGAGTCCTGGGCGGCAGCCATGACCATGCCGGATGCCGGGCCGTCCCCCTTAATGAATATCTCCTCCAAGACCGCCAGGGCGTCATCTTCGTTCACCGCCAGGCGCAAGCTGAACACCCCCCTCTTGGCCCCTCGGAGGGCGGCCAGCAGACGGTGGGAACTCATGCGGGCAATGGGCTCGGAAAGCTCCAGATAGTCCCTGAACTTGCCCTCCTCCGGATGAGCATTCCCGGCCTTCGCCCGGCTCTCGAGGACGCCCGCGGACCAGAAGAGGGATCTCAATTCAGATCGGGCCCTAATATCCTCGCTGATACATTCGGCTATTATGTCCATAGCCCCCTGGATAGCCTCATAGACCGATGATACGCCCTTTTCGGGATCGATATAGAGGGCAGCCTCCTCTTCAGGATCGCGTTCTCTCTCATCCTGAGCGAGGATGATCCGGGCCAGGGTCTCCAGGCCGCGCTCTTTGGCCACCATAGCCCGGGTTCGTCTCTTGGGCCGGAAGGGAAGATAGATGTCCTCCAGCTCCGCCAAGCTTACAGCCTTCGATAGCTTCTCCTCGATCTCGGCGGTCAGCTGATTCTGTCTGGCCAAAGAGCGAATGATTGCTATTCTCCTTTCATCCATCAGTCTGGATCGGTTGAGGCTGTCGCGGATCTTGCCTATGGCTACCTCATCCAGATCTCCCGTGGCCTCTTTCCGGTACCGGGCGATGAACGGCAGGGTCGCGCCGCTATCAAGAAGCTCCGAAACAGCCCCGACCGCCCTCCGGTCGAGCGATAGCTCTGAAGCTATCCTTTCAATGTGACGATCAAGCATATCGAGCTCCATCCAGGAGGGCGGAGATCAAATAGGCTATGCTCTATGCAAATCATAAATCAGAGAAAGGGGAAATCTGGGCCGGTTTCCCAGCCCATGAGAAAATGTGCTTTTATGAGATGTGCGCGATAATTTTGGATTACTCTTTTGTGACTCTGTCTGCCTTGGGGCCTTTCTCGCCTTCAACTACCTCGAAGCTGACCTTGTCACCCTCAGTTATGGTGACATCCGGCATGAGGCCGGTTGCATGAACGAAATAATCCTTACCGTCGTCGCCTGCAATGAATCCAAATCTCTTGGTTCTATTGAAGAATTTTACTGTTCCGGATACCATTCTGATTCCTCAGTGTGGTATTCTTGCTATTAATCGAATATTTAAATCTACTGGCAGAAGAAGCCCATGAAGATATAGACCTGGCAGCCTTTTCGCAGATCTTTCCTCTCAGCATGCGCTTGGCCCGGCAACCCTTTCATCGAGATCTCGATTGCTCCGCACCTGCGCCCAGCCTCAGCTGGCACCCAAGCCTTTCCAGATCTTCTTCGCCTCATCTATTGCTATGCATCCCCGGTCGCATTTCCCGCAATGATTGCACCTCTCCTGATTTACAACAATGGTATCTTCCAGGGTGATCGCCCCTCTGCTGCAGTTTCTAATGCAGATTCCGCATTTAGTGCACATCTGCGCCCGAAGTATGACTTCCACCACCTTCTGCAGAAGCTCTTCCGCCTCCTCTCTTCCGGCGATGATCATGATATGGCCGTTAGCAAAGACCGTTGCCCTTCCTTTATCAGTCTTCAGCAATGCGGCTCCCATATCCTCCTCATACTTCGCCTCACCCAGCATACCCAGAGCATTGGCCACACTGGAGAAAGGATGATTCTGGGGTGAGTTCAAGATGGCCTCAATGGAATACTCCAGGCCACATGGGGATCTGCCCCTCACCGCCTGAAGGGAGATCTCCTTTTTCATGCTGCCCTGAGAAGTTAGACCGATACCATAAGAGTCGGCCATCTCGGTGATCTTGGGAGGATGCTTTCGCCAACGCCAAAATCCCCAATCGACATATCTCTCATCAAGATCGTTCTTTCCTCTCCAATCATGGAGGAAGGAGTTCCAGCGGCTGTAGAGATTGGGGTGGCTCTCTTTTAGGCGGGAGAATTCAGACTGCAGAGATGCCGGGCAGAGCCAGCAGCCTATTCGTTCATAGTCCTCATCATAAAGAGGGTTGGGCACCTCACCATTCCAGTGGATGTAGAGCATGACCTCCAGGGCTCTCCAGTTGCGGATGGGTGAGAGCATGGTCTGGCCGGGAACATAGGGGTTCCTCTCCACTGCCTTTATGGAGGAGCGATTGAAGGACTCGTAGACTCTGCGTCCCTCAATGGTCACGCACCCTCTGGGATATTGCCCGGCCAAAAAGGAGGTCATCGGTCCAAGCTTATTGGTTTTGCAGCACCAGCGATAGTCTTTGGCAGGAGGGCCGAAGCTCTCAGCCTGCTTGAAAAAGTCGCTATCCCCTCTGATCTCATGCAGCCTGAGCTTATTGTTTGAGCAGAGCTTTTGCACATACTCCACGGTCTCGGGAAACTCCAAGCCCGTATTGATAAAGAGGACATCAATTCTGGGCATCAGCTTTCTGGCCAGAATGAGCGAGGCCAGGCTGTCTTTCCCCCCGCTGAACGATATGTTCACTGGAAGCCTGGTCCGGGAGAGATATTCCCTTATCTCGGCCATTGCTTCCCTCTCCAGGCGCTTCAGGTGCTCCGCATTGGCCTGGATGGTATCCTTCAATGTGGTTGGTCTGTCGCTCAGGACGAAGTCCCTCTGAGTTACATCCTTGATCCTGATTGCCTGGGCCTCATCTTTCCTGCGCACGGTTCCCACGCCGGAGAACTTCCCGATCCTCAAGACGAGGCTATCTCCTTCTTCTAAAGATGGGGGCAGGCTTACGATCTGATCCCTGGCCAGCCACTTGCCTTTTATGTGGCCCTTCAATATGGTGTCATGACAGACAACCAGGTTCTTCTTCGCCCTTTCTTTAAGCAGTGCAGCGCCAGCGATCTCCAGGTCCAGCCTGTGCTGATCTAGAGTGATATCAAACCAGAGGGTGGCAATATGTCGGCCCTCAAGTATCACCTGATCCCTCCGGTCCATTCCGGCGATCTTGTTGAGCAGGATCAGCCTGTCATCCAGGAAATCTGCTGCACCCCAGTTCTGCAGGAATAGCTCTCTGAGCAGGTCCTTTCCCCGGCGAGAGCAAAGGCGGACGTCGCCTGGGGGAGATAGGGGGATTCTGAAGCCTGAACGATGGCAGAGGGAACAGTCTTCCGATAAAAGAGGAAGGTTACATTTCCTGCACCAGAAGAGCTCACTTGTGCCCGGAGAGAATGATCTTTTGCGGTCTTGCATGGATTTCTGCAGGGTTTTCAGCTGCAGGTATTTAACCTATCGGATTGACAGGAATTATCCGAGAATGCGAGGTCGTCCTGGGAGGACGATGTCTGCTTCATAAAAGCTGCGCTATCTTAGAATGAGTGGCTCAGGACCTTTTCCCTCGGGCCCTTCACCAAATCCTGAGCCTGCGTTATCTCTGCCTTAAGATAGTTATCAGGCAGCTTTTTCTCTGATGGCTTTTTAAATCTGCGGCCATTTTGGCATATTGGGATCATCCCTATACCAGAAAGCACCGTACCAGGCATCAACACCCAGATGCTTGTAATCCCAGGGCATCAGCTGCTTGTACAGCTCTTCACTAGGGCTGGGACACGTGGGACATTCAGGTGTTGGATATATGGGTGTGGGATATGTCGGACACTGCGGACAGATCTGGCATGATTGATAATAACTTGTTGCCTTAAATGGGGAAACTATTGTGTTTTTCGCTGTGCTTCCGATGATTTCCAGGTCTATATCTCCACGGCCATCGGCCACAACCTTCGTATCCTCCACATTGCTTCCCACAATATCCACGACCACTGATCCTGGGCCGCCAAAGGCCATGGCGCTTGATGCCATCAGAATCAGCATTGCTGCCAGTATAGAATACCTCAACTCATTCCCCTCCATTGGACATAATATTTAATGGATGTTTTATATATACTGAAAGTAGAAAAGCTTTTCGGCTGGCGGAAGAGACCTCTAACCGCCTGCCAGCCAGAGAGGCTTTTTTCCATCTTTCTTTGCCATCAGCCAGAGACGCCATTTCCCTGGCCCAGAGAGACTGGCTCTTGATCCATGGTTCCCGTATTCCAGTTGATCATGGGCTTATTGTAGCGGGTGGGAATATAAGAACTCCAAGGATAGCATAAAGGCCTTCTGAAGTCGTCCCATGGCGTGGTGTAGATCTTCGGCTCACCGCATGCGCCGCATTCATAGCAATTGCGGCACTGTGATTGTAAATCTTTAGCCAGAGCGCCTACCTGGATATTACTGGCGGTGCTCCCTACTATATCCAGCGCAACCGGAACGCCATCCAGCGATATGAAAGTGGTGTTATTCACATTGCTCCCAACGATATCCAGGCTCGCTGTCCTCCCGTCGCTGATACCTTGCGCCCAGCTAATGGACAGAATGAACACTGCAGTTAATATTAGTTGCTTCCTCATCCTTTCGCCCCCTTTTATAATTAATTTCATTAAAATGTCTTGAAAGTAGAAAAACCTTTTTATTAGCAAACAATTAAATCCACCCCCGATCAGTACAGGCCATGAAGCTCATTTATGTAGCAGGCAAGGGCGGCGTGGGAAAGAGCGTATGTTCTGCAGCGACAGGCATATGGGCCTCTGAAAAGGGCTTAGAGACCCTTGTCTTCTCCATGGATCCCGCTCATTCTCTCTCTGATATCTTCGATATAGACCTGGGAAGCCAGCCGAATAAGATCAAAGAGCATCTATTTGCATATGAGCCAGACCTTGCCGAGGAGTCACGCAGCTTCTTTCGCAGATATAAGAACATGATCACTGCGCTTTTCGGCCTCTTCGAGGTGGAGGTGAAGCCGGAGGACTTTGCCAGCATGCCTGGCGTCTCCGAGCTGATATTCATGGACAAGCTAAATGACATCTACGTCCAGAAGAAGTACGATCTGGTGGTCATAGACTCTGCGCCCACGGCCATGGTCCTCCCTCTGCTCCAGCTGCCCTCCATAACCACCGGATTTGTCACCAAGGTGCTGGGGATCAGAAACAAATGGATTGGGGTTCTCAATATGCTTGAATCGGGATTTGGGGATTCCATACTAAAAGAGGTGAGAGCCATGCGGCTGAAGGCTGAGACCATGAGAAATGCGCTTACCGATCCCAAGACCGCGAGCATCACCGTTGTGACCATCCCGGAGAAGGCGGCAGTGGAGGAGAGCAGACGGCTGATTGAGACGGTGCAGTCGCATGGAGTGAACGTCTCCGCCATTGTCATAAACCATGTGATTGGAGAATGCCCCTGCCAATTCTGCCAGGAGAAGATGGCCTCTCAGACCTCCTACATCCAGGATATCCGGAATCGCTACCATGATAAGGATATTGTAATTCTGCCCGACTACGGCGGAGAGGTGAAGGGTGATAGGCTGAACCGGGTGGCAGAGGACCTCTATGTAAAGGGGCAGATGGAGATATAAAGGAAAATAATGAAAAATCCGGGCCGGGCGAGCAGATATCTCCCGACCCTCCGGTTCGCTCATTTTTCTTGTTGCTCTAACCAGAACCCGAGTCGTCTTCGGCCACCGTCTCATAGGCCTGGCCCTCATGTACCACTATCACCCTCTCACCCAGGGCGAAGTAGCTTCCCAGAACCGGCACTTGGGAGATCAGATCGAAGTACTCCTCGCCCAGGAATGCCACCTTCTTCGTCTTCATGGATTACATGCGTCCGGCGGTGCGCCTTGCGGCCCTGAGCGGTCTTCCCTGCATTTATGTATTCACGCACGATTCCCTTTTCGTGGGGGAGGACGGGCCCACCCATCAGCCGGTGGAGCATCTGGCCGCGGCCCGGGCCATCCCCAACCTGACGGTCCTTCGTCCCGCGGATGCCGAGGAGACCTCCGAGGCCTGGATTGCCGCCCTGGAAAACGTCACCGGTCCCACGGCCCTGGTCCTGACACGGCAGGATATTCCACTGCTGAGAAAATACACCGGGAAGGGGGCCGCGGAACTGCATAAAGGGGCCTACACGGTCCACGAGCCGGAGATGGACCCGGACATCCTGCTCCTGGCTTCGGGTTCGGAGGTGCATATCACCCTGGAAGCGGCCCTGGAGCTCGGGAAACAGGGTATTCACGCGAGGGTCATCTCCTTTCCTTCCTGGGAACTCTTCGACAGGCAGGATGAGAAATACAGGAGGAGCGTACTGCCGCGGCATATTACCAAACGCGCCGTTGTGGAGGCCGGGCTCTCCCAGGGATGGGAGAAATACGCCGGCGCTGAGGCCCTCTTCATCACCATGAAAGGCTTCGGCCGCTCCGCCCCCTGTCAGGAGCTGGCGGAGGAGTTCGGCTTTACCGTGGAGAATATCGTCCTCCGGGTAAAGGAATACCTCAGGGATTGACAGTTGACATCAATAGACCACCGGAGAGGCGTTCCGGTCGAAGGGATTGCGCCTGACGGCAAGGGAGAAGAGATAGGGATAGTCCCTCTTCAGGTGTGCCATGTAATCCAGCCACTGCCTCACCAGCAGTAGATAGAACCGGTTGATGTCGCCGGCGATGTGCGCCGCGTCGGAAGGGGCGATCTGTTGCAGGTCGTCCCGGCAGTTCAGCTCCTCGTGTAGATGAAATCCCGCTCTCAGAAGGTCGGTAAAGAGTTCGTGTTCGTGAAGGGTGGGATTTTCCATGAGCAGGAGCATCGTAGAGGATTTCCCTCGTAGGAATTCGCGGAGTTTCACCAGATCAAAACCGGCGATGCTGAATTCGAAGAGTTCCGGTCTGACCTTCCTTGCGGTTTCGCGAAACCGTAGATCCGTCCAGTCCCCTTTTATGCGGAAGGCCTCTTCGAGGGATTCGATGCGGTTGTCGCTGCCGGCAAAAAGGGAGAGGAGATGGGTCCCGGCGTCGCTGAAGAAGAGTCCGATGACCATGTTGAGTTTTTCCAGGCGCTCCTGTTTCTCCTTCTTTTTGAGGAGCATCTCCGTGGAGTTGGCGATTACGCCGAGAAAGGTTCCCACGCCGCTGATGATCAGGAGCACAGCGAGTATCTTTCCCGGCGCCGTTACGGGATGGAGGTCGCCATAGCCCACCGTGGCGATGGTAACGATGCTGAAATAGACGGAGTTCAGCAGGGACCAGCCTTCCAGCCACATGAAACCCATACTGCCCAGCGCCATTACGACGGCCAGGAGCGCTATGTAAAACTTCAAACGGAACTTTTCGTTCATTGTCCTCTCCCATCCCCATCGGGATTAATTAAAAGCAGTTGCGGCACAGGTTAGAAGGGGGCCCGGTCTTTGTAAATCATTTATTCCCGCGGGGCTGAGGGAAATAAACTTTCTTCCGATCTTCAGAAAGATCATGCTATATTGTCTGGAAGGACAATGGGATCAGGGTGATGAAGCCCAAAGGGAAAGGTGATGATGCGACCAGTTACTAAATGCCTCTGTAGGCTCCTTCTCTTCGTTATGGCGGGCCTGGCGTTTTGCCCTGAAATGCTCGGGGCGGAGGAGTACGGACGGGACGCCTTCCTGCGGCGCGAGGGTGACCTTGTCATTCTCGCAATCGAGATCCATGGCCTGAAAAGGACCCGGTCCTCTGTGGTTCGGCCTCTCGTCCTCTCCGGGCCGGGGGACCGCCTCTCCGCCTTCGATGAAAAGGGCCTGCTCCAGCGGCTGCATAAGACCCGGCTCTTCAAGGAAATCTCCCTTACCTATGCACGGAAGGGCGAGGGGGTTGTCATCGGCATACATCTTCAGGAAAAGTGGACCCTGATACCCCTGCCTCTTGCGGTGCGGAACAAGAACGGTCAGCTCTACGGTCTCTACCTCTATGAGGCCAATCTCCTGGGATATAACAAAAAACTCTTTACCGGAGCCGATTACGGCGATCACGGATGGAGGGCTCTGTTCGGTTTTGTCGATCCCAAACTGGGTGAGTCGTCCTTAACCTACAGCCTTTTCGCGAGTACGGGCCGGATGATTTATGAGGATGCGGAAATCGACAGGACGGTCTATCGGACCTACCGGGCCCGGTTTCTTGACCTCCGGTACGCTCTGGGCTATGAGTTACCCCGCGGGCTGACCCCTTCCGTAACGGGACGATACCGGCAGGCCCGGGTGGACCAGGGATATGAGGATTCCCGGGATAATCCGGAATCGGCGGAGTCTGCGGCTCAGGGCCTGCGGCTGGTGTACCGGGATCTTCATTACACACTCTTTTATAACCGGGGAATGCAGATTACGGCCGAATACCTGCACGGGTTTCCCTCGGGGCGATATGGGTTCTCCTACGATCAGGGCACCCTGAAGGGGCGCTATTCCGCCTCCCCCTGGCGGGATCATCTGGTAGCCGTCAACGGGGAAGGAGGATGGGGGCGACTGCCTGCCGTATTCGAGGAGCGTATCGGAGGGCGTCCCGGCTTCAAAACCCTTTCCCCTCAGCAGATCAACGCCGACCGGTACGCCAGCGGTTCCCTGGAGTATGAAATCCCCCTGGGCATCTTCTTCTGGGGAGTGCTTACGGGGGTGGGATTCTTCGAGGTGGGGCAGTACAGCAGGGATGACTCTCCCCGGGAGCCTTTTTACGGTCCCGGCGGCGGGATTCGAGCCTATCTGAGGAGTGTGGCCTTTCCCGCTTTCGGTTTCGATTATGCCTGGAATGCCAGGACCGGCAACACGGAATTTAGTGTTGCCCTGGGCTTTTATTTATAGTACCTTAAGACAAAGACGGCAGGTCCAGGAAAAAAAGTTGACAATACCAGACCACCTGTCTATTGTACAGGGGTTGTTGATGCATTCAGTGAAAAACAGAAATATTTGGAAGTTCTCCTCTGAAAGATAATTTATTCCCGGGAAGGAGTAAAAAGTGTATGGATTCAGTAAAAACATCGCAGATTGCCACCTCCTTCGATGCCGGCAAGCCTGTGACGATGACTTTCCATTATCATAACAAACAGATCCTAAAATTCCTCAGCTCTGTCATCTCCAAAATTCTGTCCCGCAACAATCTGGTATATCTACAGGACACCCTCATCACCATATTGCGGGAGATCATCGTTAATGCCGTCAAGGCCAATTCCAAGCGTTTCTATTTCCACTCCATCAATATGGATATCGGTGATGAGACCCAGTATTTTGAGGGGATGAGCGGTTTCAAGGATTTCATCGTGGAAAAGCAGGAATTCGTGGAGGACTCCCTGAAGGAGAGCCCCTACCGCGTGACGGTATCCCTGAAAAAGATGGATGGCGGTATCAAGGTGTATGTGCAGAACAATACGCCCATACAGCCGGATGAGCTGAAGCGTATCAGGAGCCGGATAGAAAAGGCCCGGAGCTATAACGATTTTTCCGAGGTATACTGCGACGTGTCCGACGATACCGAGGGAGAGGGGCTGGGACTTGTGCTGACGATCCTCTTCCTTCGCAATTCCGGCATAGGCGAGGACTCCCTGAAGATACTCTCCGACGGAAGGGTGACCCAGTCGACCCTTACCATCCCCTTTCAGCTGAAGCCCCTGGATTTCATGACCCGGATCAAGGAGCAGATCGTCGATGAGGTGAAATCCCTTCCGACCTTTCCCGAGAATATCATGGAACTGCAGCGCCTCTGCCAGGAGCCCGAGGTTACCATCAAGCAGCTGGCGGACCGCATCATCATCGATCCCTCGCTAGCGGCCTCCGTGCTGAAGCTTTCCAACTCGGCGGCCTTCGTTACGCGGAAGAGAATTGAGAATATCAGCGACGCCATCAACATCATCGGTCTCAAAAACCTCAATGCCATCATCATCGCCTCCGGAGCCCGGAAGATCCTGGACGAGCGATACTCCGTCTTCAAACAGATCTGGGCGCACTGCAACAAGACGGCGTTTTATGGGCGGATAATGGCCATCAAGTTCGGCAGCAGCCGCATATCCCAGAACGTCTATCTCGCAGGGCTTCTCCACGACCTGGGAAAGATCGTACTCCTTTCCATCAGTCCGGGCCTGTCGGAGTGGCTCAGCGATTTTTCCCAGAATCGGCAGCTGCGCTCCTCGACGGTCATCGAGGAGGTTTCCCTGGGGGTCAGCCATTCCGCCATCGGTCAAACCATCGCCGAGAAGTGGAATCTCCCCGACTTCCTCGTGGAGGCGATTGCCTGCCACCATGCGCCCCTCAATACCAGTGAGGAGCACCGAATGCTGGTTTATCTCACCTATCTGGCGGACAAGCTCTGCGGGATTGAGGACCGAAAATTCGATTATTTCTTTTTCGAGGATGATGTTCTCGATACCTTCGGTCTCGACAGCGAGGAAAAATTCGGCGAGTTCCATCAGTCCATGATGCAGACCTACAAAGATCATGCGGAAACGCTCCTCATGTAGGTTTTCGCTCGGAATGCGAAGACAGCCGGGTTATAAGGACGATTCCGGGAAGATGTAATATCATTTGGGAGGTGATGCTATGAGGTGCATTCGACTGCTTTCCGTTGTTCTTTCTACTGTTTTTCTCATCAGTTATTGTTCCAAAGATAAGGGTGATGTCTCCCAGCCGGAGGCTTCGCCCCGGGCTGCCTTCGAGCTCACCAGCCCTGACTTTCCGAACAACGGTCCTATCCCCAGGGAGATGACCTGCCAGGGCAAGAACTATTCTGTGGTCCTCAATTGGAAGAACGCACCCCGGGCTACCAGGGCCTATGCCCTGATCGTGGATGATCCAGATGCCACACCCGTGGTGGGTTATGCTTGGGTACACTGGATCGTCTACAACATCCCCGCCTCCGCAGTCAGCCTGCCGGGCAGGATGGCTAAAAGCGCGAAGGTCAAGCTGCCGTCAGGGGAAACAGTTACCCAGGGACATACGAGCTGGAAGAAACCAGGATACGGCGGGCCCTGTCCGCCTAAGGGAACCGGCGTGCATCATTATATCTTCAAACTCTATGCCCTGAGCGAGGATCTCAAACTTCCGGAAGGGCTGACGAAAGAAAAGTTGCAGCAGGCGATTAAGGGTAAATCCCTGGCCGAGACTCAGCTCGTGGGAACCTACGAGAAAAAGTAGGCGTTGCTTTCATTCATCCAGGACTTCTCGGACCTTTTTGGCCAGGGAGAGGGGAGTATAGGGTTTGCCGATAAAATAGATATCCTCTTCCTGCCTTCCCCTGTGCAGAATGGCATCCTCGGCGTACCCCGAGGAGAAGATCACCTTCATTGACGGGTAATGCTTTTGAATCTCCCGGGCCAGGTCGTGGCCGTTTATACCGGGAAGGACCATGTCCGTAAGCAGCAGATGCGGTTTCCCGTCAAGGCCGTTCAGGGCCTGCAGCGCCTGTGTTCCCGAACTGAAGGCGTACAGCCGGTATCCCAGTTTCTGCAGAACCATAGTGGAGAGGCTAAGAACGGCGGCATCATCCTCCACGAGCAGAATGGTCTCGTTCCCTTCCGGCAGAACGGTCATGTCGTCCGAACTTCCGACGGTTTCCTCCTTTTCGAAAACAGCCGGGAAATAGATGCGAAAGGTCGTCCCGATATCCGGTTCGGAATAGACGTTGATGTATCCCCCGTTCTGTTTTACCGTTCCGTAGAGCGTGGCCAGCCCCAGGCCTGTCCCCTTGCCTTTCGGTTTGGTGGTAAAGAAAGGCTCGAAGATCCTTTCCCTTACTTCCCGTGTCATCCCTGTGCCTGTGTCGGTTACGGCCAGCATTACATACGAGCCGGGAACGGCTCCGGGGTCGAGTCGGCAGTAGCTGTCGTCCAGTTCGGCGTTTCTGGTTTCTATGATCAGTTTTCCGCCGCCGGGCATGGCGTCCCGGGCGTTGATTGCCAGGTTGAAGATGATCTGTTCGATCTGAGAGGGGTCGGCCCGTATGGTGTAGAGATCATCTCCGCAGTCTATGGTCAGCGATATGTTTTCCCCGATGACCCTGGCCAGCATCTTGTGAACGTTCACAAGGATGTGATCCATCCGGATGAGCCGGGGCGAGATGCTCTGTTTACGGCTGAAGGCCAGCAGCTGTTTTACCAGGGCGGCGGCGCTTTCGCCGGCTTTCATCACCTCGTCCAGGGATTTGTAAAGCGGATGGGAGGGGGGCAGGTCCATGAGGGCCAGGGAGACATTTCCTATTATGGCGGTCAGGAGATTGTTGAAATCATGGGCGATGCCTCCCGCCAGCTGTCCGATGGCTTCCATCTTCTGGGACTGTCTAAGCTGGTCTTCCAGTTTTTTGTTCTCCCGGGTCACACGTTTCTGTTCCGTTATGTCCGTGGCGGTAAAGGTATAGCTGCCGTTGAATTTTCCCGGGGTTACCGGAGTGGCCCCTAAAAGTATGTCAAGAAGGACTCCGTCCTTACGCCTCCAGCGGGTCTCGATAGTTCCTATGACCTGCTCTCTCATCTGGTTGACCATGTCCATTCCGACCCTCTGGTATTCCTCCAGGCTTTCGTAAAGCATGCGGGCATCTTTCCCCATCAGCTCTTCCCGGCAGTAACCGGTCAGCTCGCAGAGGCGGTCATTGAGTTCCACGAAGGAGCGGTCGACGAGGATCCCGATACCCGAGGGCGCGGCGCGGAAGAGGCTGTCCAGATGGCTCTGCCTCTCCTGAAGCGCCACCTCC
Source organism: uncultured Spirochaetia bacterium (assembly GCA_937967705.1). Taxonomy (GTDB): domain Bacteria; phylum Spirochaetota; class UBA4802; order UBA4802; family JAGODF01; genus CALCJG01. Next base: position 2,779 of record CALCJG010000375.1, on the reverse strand, counting down.
GCCTTTTTGCGTGCTGTGATGTCCGTGGCGATATGGATGATTTTCTCAATGCGGCCCCGGGCATCAAGTATCGGCGTGCAGGAGACTATAAAAAACGCGTTGAAGGCCTCGACGGCCATGTCGAAGGTTTCGGCCTTTTCCGTGGTCAGAAGCTTGCTGAGAGGGCATTCCTTGGGCGGGCTGCCGGCATCCCTGCCATGAAACAGCTCGTAGCAGTTGCGGTTCTTAATCGATTCCCTGTTCAGGTCCGTGATTGCCAGAGCGGCCCGGTTGGCCTCAAGAATGGTATGGTCCGGTCTGAGGATGAGACAGGGATGGCTGATGGCCTCGAAGATATCATGCCAGTCCCGGGAGGACCTGAGCAGCTCAGCTAGTTTGAGGTCGGCGGCATGTCTTCTGAGAGTGATTTCCAGGCTGAGCAGAAGGTCGGTCTCGTTGATGGGCTTGTTGAGATATCCGTAAGGTTCCGTGGCCAGGGCGGCCTGAACGGTGTCCCTGTCGGAATTGGCCGTCATGAAGATGATGGGAATGTCCTGTTCTTCGCGTATCGTCCGGGCCGCCTCCACGCCGTTCATGGTCCCGGAGAGGAAGATGTCCATGAGTATCAGGTCCGGGTTTTCCTCGCGGGCGGCCTGAATTGCCTGTTCTCCTTCGCCGGTAATGGACACTGCCGAATAATGATTCGCCTTCAGAAGGGACTTGATGTACTCCGCGGTTATCGGGTCATCCTCGACGATTAGAATCTCTATGTTTCCCATATGTCCGTCCCTGAATTTCCTCTAATCCATTGTCAATAGTATGACAAAGAGCGATCAAAGTCAAGAAGGGGATCTGTTTCGGGAGATGAGGGTCAGGGGGATTCCCGAAGGAATGTCAGGAGGTCCTCGATGATGCGGCGATAGGCCGTGGGGAGGGGATATCCCGGGAGCTGTTTCAGCGGCACCCACCGGACGTTGTCCCCGAGGGAAAGGCATTTGTCAGTTCTGAAGACAAGGGGGATGAGCGTTTCCTGATAACGGGTATAATGATGCTTTTGCACCTTCAATTCGGCAAGAGGCAGGACTGTCCCACAATAACTGTTGCTTATATGGGATGTGATTTCATCGATACGGGTCATCTCTGCCGGGGCAAGGGGGAGGAGCCAGAGATCCCGGAAGAGGCCCTCGTCCTTTTTCATAAGAAGGAGGCTTTCCCGATGGAGAAGAACCAGGGGATGGCTTACCTTCCTCAACGGTTTCCTTTTGCGTCGCTGAGGGATTTCGGATTGCAGGTCCCTTTCGAAGGCCCGGCAGAGGTCACGCAGGGGGCATGGGGTGCAGTCGGGCTCTCCGGAGGTGCAGCAGACCTGCCCGAGTTCCATTACCGCTTCGTTAAAATCCCCGGGTCTGTCATGGGGGATGATGCCGAGAAGAAAGTCTCTAAGAGATTTTTCCCATTGCTCCTCAGCAGAATCCCGGGCTGCCAGACGTAGAAAGATGCGGCGGACGTTGGCGTCAACGACGGGGTAAGGCTGTCGGAAGGCAAGACTCATCAGGGCTGAGGCGGTATAATCGCCGATTCCAGGAAGTTTCTTTAAATCTTCGTAGCTCTGCGGAAAACAGCCCCCGAGATTGTACTCTATGATGCGGGCGGTTTTTAAAACATTTCGGGCGCGGCTGTAATAGCCCAGCCCCTCCCAGAGACGCATCACCTCCTGGTCATGGCTCCGTGCCAGGGAGGAGAGGTCGGGGTAGACCTCCATCCAGCGCTCATAATGGGGGATTACCGCTGTGAGCACCGTCTGCTGGAGCATGATTTCCGAGATCCAGACACTGTAAGGGCTTCTTTCCCTCCTCCAGGGCAGATCCCTTCTGTTCCGGTCGAACCAGTCCAGAAGTATGCGCGGGAAGCGGTCAGGGCAGTTGATAATGTCATCAAAAGGGGGCATGGCTGTTTCCGTGTGAAAATCATTATAGCATATACCGGACTTTTTTCGGAAAATCGAATTGCATTGGCACAACGGGCCGTATTTCCTGCAAGCGGGAAAAAATCTGATGGACAAAAACAGGGTCTGGAGGATGATACCCTTAAAATCGAGCTGATTTCCCGTTGCCCTTTTTGTGGGAAGATTGTAATTTATAATAAAAGCTGATCCGTGGGATCAGGTCCCGGTTATGCAGTAACGGGGCGATGTGATTTCCTGTCAGGCTTGAGGAATTTCATTTGGGGGAGGGTGGTGAAGCATGGCAACATATAAAATCGACGGAGCCAAGTTTCAGTCTATGGAGGAGTTGAAAGAAAGCCTCTGGCCCCTGTATCAGGATAAAATGAGCCGTGAGGAGTTTGATAAGTATGTTGAGGAAAATGTAATAGTTATTGAATGAGGCCCCATCTCATTGTTTCAGACGTCCCGCCCATTCCAGTATTAAACCCACAGCTTCCGTAAAACCCTCCGGTCCTTCCGCTCCGGTTACCGGTATGTCTAATCCCTCTTCCGTTATTATACCGTCCCTTCGGCGTATCAGGCAGGAGTAATCGGCTTCTCTGAGGAGGGGGAGATCGTTTTCTCCGTCCCCTGCCGCGGCCCAGCGGAGGAAACCTGCGCCGGCCTGCTTCCGGTAATAGTCCGCGATAAGCAGGGCGGCTCTCCCCTTGTCGATTTGGAGGGAATGCAGATGGAAGAAACGCGCTCCCCGGGTAACCGTCAGGGCTTTCGCTTTCAGGGAGAGGCAAGCTTCCCGGAGTTCATCGGTAGATCGGAAGAGCGTCGTGTAGGGAAAGAGTGTAGATCTCGGTGGTC
>CALCJG010000374.1 GCA_937967705.1 uncultured Spirochaetia bacterium | reverse complement strand
GCTCGGCAACCTGGAAGTCCTCGGCCTGCAGGAAACCGGAATATCCAACGCCGGGCTGGTGCACCTGAAAGCGCTCAAGAAACTGGTCAGACTTAATTTGAGCTATACAAAAGTCACCAATGCGGGTCTGGCCCGTCTCGGAGCCCTCAAAAATCTCCAGGAACTCTATCTGAACAATACGAAAGTTTCAGACGCCGGTCTTGGACACCTGAAAAAGCTCAAGAACCTGAAACGGGTCGAGCTTCTTGAGACCGGGGTTTCCGAAACAGGAGCGGAAAAACTCAAGCGATCCAATCCCCATCTGTATGTATTGGTCGTTGAAGGCGCAAGGGACGAGGAACATAAATGCAACGGTCCTGATTGAAATCCGTACCGCCACAAATCTTTAATAGATATCAACTGACTGCCCCGGATGAAGCATTCGGTTGATACTGCCGTAGAGCATCCGTCCTGACGTCATTTCCGATGGTCTCCCTGCATCAAAATCACCAGTCCTTCCTCATCAATGACTTTCTTCATAGTGAACCATCCTTTTTCAACTCCCGACCAGCAGCCATTTCCCGGTTAAAAATACATTGACATTATTGATTTATCATATATCCTGTACTAAAATAAACGTCGATCAGGTATTATCCGGGGGCATCCTTGCCAGGAATACTGGCTCCGGAGCAGGGAAACACTCTGACCGAATCCGGAAGACAGAAGAGCATCCTGCCCCGTTGCATGAAGGAAACATCCCCTACATTCACATCATACAATCCCCCATATCTGTTCGATCAATAAGGGAGGAAACCATGAAAAAACTATTCATCCTGCTCCTGCTGATTTTATTTACGCCGCTGGCAGGGTTCGCCTTCGAATCGGGCAGTATCATACTCGGCCCCACACCCGGTCTCGCCGCGCGCGGGGCAGTCAAATGCGTCGGCGGGGAGATATTCTATTTCGTTTCCCCCTCGGTAGCTATAGGCCCTACGGTCAATTATCTTTCCTACACCCTGGAGTTCAAAAATTCGGATGATAAATATACAACGAAGGTGGTTCCCTCTCAGATGGGGATGCGGTTCTACCTCGCCGACGCGTTCTTTTTAGGGATGGGGGGATATTACGCCTTCCATCTGGAAACGGACACCGGGAATCCAAACGATGTAAAGAAGGAAAACAACACCTACGGCCCTTACGGCCAGCTCGGCTTTACCGCAGGCCTGGAGCACATATACCTGGAACTCTACGCTCAGATTAACTGGGACCTCAACAACTACCTGGTAGTCAACGAGCAAAAGCGCTACATGCGCTACGCCATTGTTTTCATCAGCGCGGGTATCAAGATATAAGAACATCTGAAACGGTTGTTTCCCTGGGGAGGATCGGATAAGTTCCTTTTTTTGCGCTTCACCCCAATTTCTTCTTGAAATTATGTCCCTTTTTTCGTTAATTACCTTCTATGAAGTTCATCCATCTTCACAATCACTCTCACTACTCCATCCTGGACGGCGCCATAACCATAGATAAAATGGTGGAAAAGGCCGTGGAATTCGGCATGCCCGGCATTGCCCTGACAGATCACGGCAATATGTTCGGCGCCATCGAGTTTTACGAAAAGGCCCGGGCCCGGGGCATCAAGCCCATCATCGGGCAGGAGTTCTATACGGCCCCCGGTTCCCGCTTTGACCGGGAGAGCAAAAGCCACGGGAAGGACAGCTCTTATCACCTGCTCCTGCTGGCCAAAGACCTCAAGGGATACAAGAATCTCGTCCGACTCTCCTCCATCGGTTACCTGGAGGGTTTCTACTATAAACCGCGCATCGACCTGGAGGTACTGGAAAAGCACAGCGAGGGACTCATCTGCGCCTCCGCCTGTCTGGGCGGGGAAATTCCTTCCCTGATCCTCCAGAAGAAGACGGATGAGGCCCAACGGGCCGCCGGCCGCTATGCGGAGATCTTCGGCAAAGACCATTTCTACCTGGAACTCCAGGATCACGGCATTCCCGAACAGGCCGTGGTCAACAGGGAACTGATCGCCCTTTCGGACGCCCTCAACCTTCCCCTGGTGGCCACCAATGACTGCCACTACCTGAACGCCGGCGACAGCTTTTCCCATGAGGTGCTCCTCTGCATACAGACGGGAAAGATTTTGGATGACGAATCCCGTATGCGCTTCTCATCCGACAAATTCTACATTCGTTCGCCCCAGGAAATGGAAGCGCTCTTTGCCGAGGTACCCGACGCCCTCTACAACACCCACAACATATACGAGATGATAAACCTTGAACTGGAGCTGGGCAACGCCATACTCCCGAACTTCGAGGTTCCCGAAAACTACACCCTCGATTCCTATCTGCGCCACCTCGTCAGCCTGGGGGCCATCAAACGCTACGGCAGTCCCGTCCCGGATGAAGTGGCCCGGAGGATCGAATATGAGCTTTCGGTCATAACCAAGATGAAGTTCTCCGGTTATTTTCTCATCGTCTGGGACTTCATCAACTACGCCCGCAAGGAGTCCATTCCCGTGGGACCCGGGCGCGGTTCTGCGGCAGGATCCATCGTATCCTACTGCCTGGGAATCACAGCCCTCGACCCGCTGAGGTACAATCTGCTCTTCGAGCGCTTCCTCAACCCCGACCGGAACGAGATGCCGGACATGGACATCGACTTCTGCGCCATCCGGCGTGAGGAGGTCATTGACTACGTCAAGCGGAAATACGGAGAGGACCACGTCAGCCAGATCATCACCTTCAACAAGATGAAGGCCAAAGCGGTCATCAAGGACGTGGCCCGGGTGCTCAACATCCCGTTTGCGGACGCCAACATCATAAGCAAGCAGATCAAGGAGGAGACCCTGCAGAAGGAACTGGAGGGTTCCTCGGAGCTGAAGAAGATCTACACGGAAACGGAAAGGGGCAGGAGCCTCATAGACATCTCCCTGACCCTGGAAGGGCTGGTGCGCTCGGCGGGCAAGCACGCGGCGGGGGTGGTCATCTCCCGGGAGCCCATCATCGAGTACGTCCCCCTCTATCGGGACACCAAGGACGGCAGCATCTCCTCACAGTACGAGAAGATGACCCTGGAAAAGGCCGGTCTCGTCAAGATGGACTTCCTGGGTCTTAAAAACCTGAGCATCATAGACAAATGCCTAAAGCTCATCAGGAAAACACGGGGGATAGAAATCGACATCGACGCCCTACCCCTGGATGACGGCGAGACCTTCACCCTGCTGCAGCGGGCCGACACGCTGGGGGTGTTCCAGCTGGAAAGTACGGGCATGCAGAACATACTCCGCAAACTGGGTCCCACGGACTTCGAGGACATCATCGCCATCGTGGCCCTCTACCGGCCCGGCCCCCTCGATTCGGGGATGGTGGACGATTACATAACCCGGAAGCGCAATCCCAAGAAAATCAACTACCTGCATCCCAGCCTGGAGCCCATACTCCGGGACACGCTGGGCGTCATCGTCTATCAGGAGCAGGTCATGCTCATCTCCCAGGTTATGGGCAACTTTACCCTGCCCGAGGCCGACAAGCTCCGCAAGGCCATGAGCAAGAAGAATCCGGAGATCATCGACCAGATGGAGGAGAAATTCATCAAAGGATCGGACTCCAAGAAGATCGACCGCAAACTGGCGGAGGAGATCTTCGACATGATCCGAAAGTTCGGCCGTTACGGCTTCAACAAGTCCCATTCGGCGGCCTACGCCATGGTCTCCTATCAAACCGCCTATCTCAAGGCCCATTACCCCATCGAGTACATGGCTTCCCTCCTCTCGGCGTCCACGGACAACCAGGACGACATCGTAAAGTACGTGGGGGACTGCCGCACGGCCAACATCCAGGTCCTCCCGCCCGACATAAACCGGAGCGAGTTCGATTTCAGCATCGAGGAGAAGGCCATCCGCTTCGGCTTCGCGGCCATCAAGGGCGTGGGAGAAAAGGCCATCGAAACCATCCTGAATGCCCGCAGCCAGCTGCAGGGGTTCGCCCACCTGAGGAGCTTCCTGGAGAACATTGATCTCTTTGCCCTCAACAAGGGCGTGCTGGAATCCCTCATCAAAGCCGGCGCCTTCGATTCGCTCCATAAGAACAGGGCCCAGATCTTCCATCACGCCGATCTGATCCTCGAGGGCGCCCGGAAACTCCAGGAGGACAGGGCCACCGGGCAGGCGGGACTTTTCGACTCCGACGAGGAATTCTCCGGAGACGCGGCAACGCTCCCCTTCGACCTCCCCTATCTCCGGGACTGGCATGACAACGAGAAGCTTGCCTTCGAGAAGGAGGTGCTGGGGTTGTATCTCTCGGGGCATCCCCTGGCCCGCTATGAAACCGAGATCAAGACCTATTCCTGCACATCCCTGGCCCGCCTTTCCGAGGAACCCAACCCGGACAACGTCTCCGTTGTGGGGGTTCTCTACAATCTCAAGGTGCGGACCTCCAAGAACGGCAGGCCCTTTGCCGGGGGAATGATAGAGGACCTTGAGGGCAACATCGATGTGGTCTTTTTCCCCCATGTATACGAGAAATACCGCCGGTTCATCGTCACCGACGAACCAGTCCTCATCCGGGGCAAGCTGGAGATCGAAAACGACATCGCCAAAAAGATCATCGCCAACGAGGTCCAGTCCCTCAGGGAGATTCGCCGGGAATCCATCTCCGCCCTGCACATCCGCCTGGATCTTGTGGGCATGGACGAAAAGCTGCTCAAGGAGTTGAAGTTCATCATATCCACCAACGGCGGCAACTGTCCCGTCTATCTCCACGTCCGGGAGAGCAAGGCGGATGAGAAGACCATTCGCGTCCATCCCACCTACAACATCACCCCCTCGGACACCCTGATACAGGAACTCTCGCACTTGGTGGGAAGGGAATCCATCCGCTACTCCCTGCGGAATGCCCACTGACATGCCTTCGGTAACGTAAAATGTTTGACAGGAAGCCCAAGGCTCCCTCATCCTTGATGCGTCTCGCAAGCGAAAATATCCCAGGTGAGGCCATGTCCGAAACCATCGACTGCATCCTCTGCCGGAACGCCGGCCAGCGCCCGCTCTTCACCAAGCCCGCGGAGAACGGCGAACTCTTCCGCCTCGTCCAGTGCACCTCCTGCGGGCTTCGCTATCTCTCGCCGCGGCCTGCGCCGGATGAGATCGGACGATACTACACCCGCAAGTACTTCACCCGCCGCACGGACCGGGGATATGACGACTACTTTTCCGATGAGCTCCGCCGGGAGATCGAACGGGTGATGGAGCTTAACCTGCGGGACCTGGGATTTTACCGTTTTGAGGAGTCCCTAACAGACCCCAGACGTGTCCTGGATATCGGCTGTGCGGCGGGCTATTTCGTAGCCTACATGAAGAATCGGGGCTGGGATTCCCAGGGCATCGACATCTCCGCCGACTGCGTGCGGCACGCTAAGGAAAGGCTTTCGCTCGATGTGCGGTGCGGGGATTACCTGACCGGGGAGTACCGTGACAAATTTCATCTCATCACCCTCTGGGCCTCCCTGGAACACCTGCACCGCCCCGATCTCTTCCTGGAAAAAATCCACAGCGACCTGGCCGAGGGGGGACGCCTCTATCTGACGACCTGCCGTGCGGGCGGCGCCAGCTTCATGAGGTTTTTCGGCCAGAACTGGCGCTTCTACAACTTCCCCGAGCACCTCTACTTCTTCTCCTATTCCCAGCTGAAGAGGCTTCTGGAGATGAAGGGTTTCAGGGTGGAGCGCTGCATCACCTACGGCAGCGGATGGGGCAAACCCGGAGGACGGTGCAGGAAGGCGGCGGACTATCTTGCCAGACATTGGAAGATGGGCGACATGATGCTGATCTCGGCGGTAAGGGCCCGATAACTATCGGAGGAGGAACGAGTATGGATATCGTACACGGCATAGAGGACGCAAGGCAAAAGATCCGGGAGGCCAGGAAGGCGAGCAAGAGAATAGGCTTTGTGCCCACCATGGGATTCCTGCACAGGGGCCATCTCAGCCTGGTGGACATAGCCAGAACAGAGAGCGAATACCAGGTGATGAGCATTTTCGTCAACAAGATACAGTTCAACGACAGGAAGGATTACGAGACCTATCCCCGCGACCTGGAGAGGGACTTTGAGTTGGCCCGAGGGGCCGGGGTGGACCTGATGTTCGTTCCGGAGGACAGCGAGATCTACAGCAACCAGAAAACCTATGTGGATGTCGAGACGCTGACCGACTTCCTCTGCGGCGCGCATCGGCCCGGCCATTTCCGGGGGGTCTTCACGGTCGTCAGCAAACTCTTCAACATAATACAGCCCGACGTCTCGGTCTTCGGCCAGAAGGACCTGCAGCAGGCCGTTTCCATCGAAAAGATGGTTGCGGATCTCAACTTCCCGGTGCGCATCATCCTGGGCCCCATCATCCGGGAGGAGGACGGGCTGGCCATGAGCTCGCGGAACAAGCACTTGAGCGCCGACGAGCGCAAGAGGGCCCTGGTCCTGAGCCGGAGCCTCTGCAGGGCCGGGGAGATGATCGACTCGGGAGTGACCGAAGCCTCGGCCGTCATCGGGGAGATGACGGAGATCATCCGGTCCGGCAGGCCCGATACCCTGGATTACGTCACCCTTGTTAACCGCCTCAGCCTGCAGCCGTCAGAGAGGATTGATCCCCCCTGCGCCATCGCCGTGGCGGCTTTTTTCGGCACCACCCGCCTCATCGACAACATGATCATTGACAGAAAAGGAGACCGCATCCAATGCACCTACTGAAACCCTTCAACACCGCCCTTGCAACGCTTGTCCTTCTTACAATAGCCTGCAGCCCCTCAGGACCCGTCACTCCCGATGATGCCTTCGTCCGCATGAAGCGTGCCATGACAGAGTCCAACGCCGATGAAGTCATCGCCTTGCTCTCCTCGGGCAGCTTGAAAAAGATCGAGACCATCACCCGTTCCTTTGCCGCCATGGATTCCCGTCAGATCGGGGCCCTGTCCCGTTCGCTGGGGGTTTCCGCGGAACAGCTGAAACGGATGACACCGCGCAGCTACATCGCCCTTCAGTTCAATATCGGAAAGTCGCAGGGAAAAGACCTTTTCAGGGACATGATGCACTACAAACCCGTGGGGACGGATCTCAACGGCAATGAGGCGACCATACGATTGGAAAACGGCATCTCCCTCAATCTTGTACGGGAAGGTCCCTACTGGAAATTCGATCTGGAAAGGCTTTGAACCGGGAAACATACCGCACTCCCCGGTCCAGGCGTCATTATTTTATTGACAATTCACGTCATACTGCTATATTGTTGGCGAGGGTTTAGTCACGTTCTTGCCGGGCTTCATTTCCCCAGTTCTATCTCCTTCCACAATCCCAGAGAGTTAGGAACAGAAAAGATGGCCATTAAGGGGAGAATCTGATCCATTACATCCTCAAGCAGATATAACAAGGAGATATCCATGGTAAAAAATGATGATTATGTAGTGATTCACTATACTGGCACCTTTACCGACGGGGAAGTGTTCGACACCAGCCAGGACAGGGACCCCCTGGAATTCCAGGTGGGCACAGGAATGGTCATTCCCGGGCTGGAGAAAGCCATGATAGGCATGACGATCGACGAGGAGAAGGACATCACCATTTCCCCGGAAGAAGCCTACGGCGATCATGACGAGAATCTCGTCTACACCTTCCCCATCGAAGAGATCCGTTCGCAGTTCGAACCGGAGATCGGTATGGTCATCGGCGTTCAGTTGGAGGACGGCCGGCAGGTTCCCGCGGAGATCGTCGAGATCGGCGCGGAGGATGTCCGGATAGACCTCAACCATCCCCTGGCGGGAAAGACCCTCAACTTCCACATCAAGCTGGTGGAAATCAACGACGAGCCCAAATACGGCGGGGGATGTGACTGCTGCGACCACGACTCCGGGTCAGGCTGTTCCTGCTGACAGAAAAAAAGGGCACTCCTGCGGAGGGCCCTTTTTTTTATTGATACGAATAGTCCAAGCTTATCTTTTTTTCTTCGCAGTCATCAGAAGGTTTTCCGCCTTTTTGTATTCCCCCTTGAAAATGTAGAGCATACTCAGATGCGTGTACTCCTTCAGTGTGGGTTTCTCCCTCATCAGTTTCTCTTCCATCTCGCGGATCTTCTTGTCCACGTCCCCTATCTCCTTGAGCTTGTTTTCATATGTCAGCCCCTTGAGATAGTCCCGGAAGCGGGCATAGGCCGGACTGGACTGCAGAGCCTCGCTCAGGTAGGTGAGCGCCTCATCGAAGCGTCCCAGATGATAATAGCAGAAACCGTAGTAGCGGTTCACGAAGCAGCGGTCGTCGGCAATGTCCCTGATGTTGTCCAGGCAGGCCAGGGTCCGCTGATAGTCCTTCCAGTCATAGTAGATATAGGCCAGGAGATAATTGGCCTTAATGTGCCGGCGGTCCGAGGCGATAACGCGGGCGAAATGCTTTTCGGCGCTCTTCTGATCCTTGAGGTTGAAATGGGCCAGGCCCATGTAGAAGTTTCCCTCCAGGAAGGAGGCATCCAGCACCAGGGACTCGCTAAAGTACTTCATGGCCTTCTTGTAATCCCGGTTGTTGTAATATTCAACCCCCAGATTCAGCAGCACCTTGCTGTCCTTGCCTATGTTCAGCGCCTCCATGTAGGAGGATATGGCCTGATCCCTCTCGCCCATCTGGGAATAGATCTCCCCTATATTGTTATAAGCCTGAATGAAGGAGGGAAAGAGCCTGATGGCCTTCCGGTACTCGGTAAGGGCCGAAGCGTAATCCCCTTTGCTCGACAAATCCAGAGCGTGATTATAAACGGTGACGGCTTCCGTGGGAACTGCATGTGAGATCATCTGAAACCTCTCGCTTTTTCTATGAGATAATATTCAAAGTTTGTTGATTAACATCAGCTCACTAACCAATTTACTGCATTGAGAAAGGGATTTCCACCCCTTTCCTTAATAATCATCGGCTGAAACGGAACAATCATTTAGCAGAGAAGGACCGTAAGGGAGGATGATCGGGGAAATAATTGATGCCGTAAAATGACGGGTTTAACAGCATTAATTACTTGCATTTCCCAATGCCCTATTTCAATATACTCCCGTTGAGGCAGCAATTTTCATTAAAATTCTTCCCCAAAGGCCTTTTCGCGGCCGGGGAAAATTGCGATGAAAAGCATAATTTACATGGAGGATCAAGCATGCAGAAAAAGTTTAAAGTATTGTCCCTTATTATTTTTGTTTTTATGTTCATCTTTGCGGCCATTTACGGCCTTCATGCCCTTTCCGTGGGACAGGCCGTCGGTTCCCTCAAACTCATCAATCCCGATGACAATCCCAAATGGATCCCTGGAATTGGCTCCAAGGTTGTCACCATCATGTATACGGACCCAGATGTGAAGGATATCAACGACCCCCTTTCTGACGCCATTAAAGCCAAGAATTACCCCAAGGCCAAATATCAGGGAATCGGCATTGCCAACTGTAAGGACACCTGGATCCCCAACGCCGGAATCCGCATGGCAGCCCGCAAGAAGGAGAAACAGTTCAAGGGCTCCGTCATCCTTCTCGATGAGGACAGGACGGTTTCCACAAAATGGGGACTGGGCGACTGCGACGGCGCCGCTGTGGTTATCGTGGTCGGCAAGGATAAGAAGGTTAAATTCGTTAAGAAGATCAAAAACAAGGGTCAGAGCAAAGGAATCATCGCTGAGGTTCTCAAGATCCTGGACGAGGAAACAAAAAAATAAGTCTAATCCAAACCAGTTAAGGCATTCTGTCAAAACATCGCCGGTTTTCTGCCGGCGATGTTTTTTTTCCGCCTCATTCCCCGGAACCGGTCTTTTTCCCGTATTTTTCCGGCCAAAGGCGAGCCAGCCTCTCGCCAAGGGCCTTTTCGCTTCCCTCCTCCGAAGGCCTGTAGAAGAGGGCCTCTTTGACCTCTTCCGGAAGATAAGTTTCCTTCACGAAATGCCCCGGGTAGTCGTGGGGGTATTTGTACCCTTTGGCATATCCCATCTTCTTCATGAGACCGGTGGGCGCGTTGCGCATATGCAGGGGGATCTCGTGTACAAAGTCCCGGGCGGACTCCTTGGCCCGGTTGAGGGCCCTGTAGCTCTCGTTACTCTTGGGAGAGGAGGCCAGGAAGGTAGCGCAGTGGGCCAGGATGATTTCCGCCTCCGGCATCCCGATGTTCTGTGCCGCCGTCATCGCCGCCACAGCGATGGGGAGGGCCTGGGGCGAGGCGTTCCCCACGTCCTCCGAGGCGAAGATCACCATGCGCCGGGCGATAAAGACCGGGTCCTCCCCGGCCAGCACCATTCGAGCCAGGTAGTAGACCGCCGCGTTGGGCTCAGAGCCCCGGAGGGATTTTATGAAAGCGGATATGGTATCGTAATGCCGCTCCCCTGCCCGGTCATAGTAGACCGTAATGCTCTCGAAGGCGCTCTTCAGAAGCTCCCGGCTGATGTGGCCGTCGGCGGACATGTGGACCGCCGTTTCCAATATGTTGAAAAGCCGCCGCGCATCCCCCTGAGCCAGGGAGATGAGGTCCTCCCTTACTCCCTCGTCAAAGGCCACGCCGGCTGACAGGAGCAGTTCGTCCCGCTCCAGAGCCCTGTCGAGGATTCGGGACAGGTCGTCTTCCTGGAGTCGTTCCAGCCGTATCACCCGGGTCCGGGACAGCAGGGGGGAGATGACCTGAAAGGAGGGATTCTCCGTGGTAGCGCCGATGAGAACGATATCCCCCGACTCCACGGCCCCCAGCACAGCGTCCTGCTGGGCCTTGTTGAATCGGTGGATCTCATCCAGGAAGAGAAGGGTCTGTGTGCCCTTCCGGCGGTTTTCCACTCCCCGGTCGATGACCTTGCGCACATCCGCCACGCCGGAGGAAATGGCGCTGAGAAAATGGGGATCCATGTCGCAATGCGCCGCGATGAGCCGGGCCAAAGTGGTCTTGCCGGTACCGGGATCCCCCCAGAGTATCATGGAAAAGGCCTTCCGGTTCTGAAAGACCGCATGAATGATCTTTCCCTCGGACAGGAGATGCCGCTGTCCCACAAAATCCTCAAGACCTGCGGGGCGGCACCTTTCTGCGAGGGGGGAAAACTCTCTGTTCCGTTCCATGGTGCTCCTTTTACGACGGCATCCGGGGCTGAAAAATAAAAAAATCCGGCAGAGCCGGATTTCCTTTTGTCTTTTATATGATTATGGCTTAACGATCCTGCTCTTCCGTAGCTTCCCTGTTAACGACTCTCACGTTGACGAATTTACGCCCTTTGGACTGTGCGTTAAACCTTCTGATCTTCTTGAGTCTTCTTCTTTCCGCTTCTTCTTTCTTACGCTTCTTTTCTTCGCTGGGCTTTTCGTAATATCTTCTTCTTTTCAGCTCTTTAAAAATGCCCTCAAAGGCCATCTTCTTTTTTAAATTCTTGAAAGCTCTTTCGAGATCGCCGTTTACTTCGACTTCTAATGGATTTGGCATTACCTTATATCAACCCTCCTGAGAATTTTCTGCTACGCTATGCAGAAGTGAGGATACTGTCAAATAAAAAAACCCCATCCTGTAAAAAAATACCGTTTTTTTATTGACCTTCCAGGAAAAAAGGGCGATAATTCGTGCCTATAGAAAAGCCCGTCAGGCCGATAACAGGCCCGCGGAGAAAATCAGCCGGAGCTGCAGCCCGAAACTCTCCTGTTCGACAACCCGCAGGAAAAACACCAGAGAGGGGAAACCATGATGGATAAAAAAGACGAAACCGCTCAGAATCAGGAACCTACCGCGAAGGAAAAGCTGAAGGACCGCATCAGCCGCCTTATCAAGCAGCTGCGGATTCTTCTCGATGATATCTATATAGGCGAGAAAACCTACAGCAAGCTCGCCACGAAGTTCTTCAACATGATCAAGGTATTCATCATCTCCACCAGGAAATTCCTCAAGGATGACGGCACTTCCAAGGCATCCTCCATCGCCTACGCCACCATCGTCTCCCTCATCCCCACGCTGACAGTGGCCCTTACCTTCTATTCCCTATGGGTTGGGATGGGCACCAAAAAGAAGGAGATCTTCGACAGGATCACCCTCTTCATGCTGGAACACAACATCAAGCTGAACATCGACCCCGTACTGGAAACCATATCAAGCCTGATCGAGAACGCCGGCAAGATCGGGGGCATAGGCGCCGTGGTGATGATCTTTTCCGCCACCGCCGTCCTGCGAACCCTGGAACAGGCGCTCAACAATATCTGGGAGGTCAAGCAGAGCCGGTCCCTTTTTCTAAGGATCATCTATTATTGGGCCGCCCTCACACTGGGCCCCCTGATGCTCATATCGGGCTCCACCGTTGCGACCCAGATATCCACAACCTTCTCCGATCCGAATTACAACGCGGCCTACATCACCGCCGACAACAACCTCTGGATCACCGGCAACAAGGCGCGGATCATCAATTCCCCGCGTTCGGCGATGTCCTTTCAGCCGATCAAAACGGACAGCATCGATTTCGACAATCAGAGGGTTTTTGAATACGACTCCGCCAACAACGGCTTCAAAAAAGGCGAATTCCCCCTGGAACTGCTGGATTACAAGAAGACAACCTTCCGGGACATACAGTTTATAGGAGTGCAGGGATGGGCCGTGGGCAAGGACGGTGTCATCCTGATCACCAGGAACGGGGGCAAGACCTGGCTCCTGGAAAAATGGGGATCCTTCAATCTCAATGACATACACATGGTGGACGCGATGCGTGGATTCATTGCCGCCGACAACGGATACCTCCTCATAACCAAAGACGGGGGCCGTAACTGGGAGGTACAGGAATGGGAAAAGGTGCCTTCCAATTTCAACTCCATAGCCTTCAATGCCAACCGGGGCATCATCGTGGGAGACAAGGGGGTGATGCTCACGACACAGGATTACGGTCTTACCTGGAAGATGTCCTCACTAAATGAGGCCAAGAGAAAAGACCGCTTCGTCAACCTCAACCATGTCAGCTTTTACGGGACCGACGGCATCTGCATCGCGGGAGACGAAGGCACGATCCTTCTGAGCAACGACGGCGGAGCCAGGTGGATCAATCGCAAGTTTCAGGAGAACTCCTATTACGCGGCCTTTTTCGAGAATCGCACCCGCGGTTTCGTGGCCGGGGACAACGGTATGCTGATACATACCATCGACGGGGGCGAAAAATGGCAGAAGAAAACCATGCCCACCAGCAAAATCAACAGGATACTGGTGAAGGATAAGGCCCTATGGGTTCTGGGCGATGAGGGAATGATCATGAAATCCCTCAA
>CALCJG010000373.1 GCA_937967705.1 uncultured Spirochaetia bacterium | reverse complement strand
GATAAAGGCGGCGATGTACTCGTACCGTCCCTTCACGGTGATACGCCCCCGGATGCCGTGATCGTTGAACCGGATGTAATCGAACTGGATTTCCTTGTAACCCGCCTGGCATGCGGCCTCAGCCACCTTCAGACGGTTTTCCACAAGCTCCTCCGGGGCGGGATATTCCTTCAACCCCTCGGGGAAAACCACGACCCGGGCGATGGGATGAATCCCCATCTCCTTGCAGTATGCCACATGCTCCTTGGGAGTCACGGCGGGCTTCATCCGGGGGGTCTGCACGTCGATCACCACGGCGTTCAGTCCGGCCTTTTTTGCGCGCTCAATATAGCCCACCAGCTTCTCCTTCCTGTTGGCCGAGCCGCAGTTGAGGTAAAAGCCCTTATAAAATTCCGGATAGGTATAGATGCTCGGAACGGGTTTCTCCGGCGCAGGTTTTCCGGCCTGCAGGCGGGAATCGCCCCTCCCCCACACGAGGAAGAAGAGCACCCCGGCGATGAGTCCCCCTACCAGGGCTATAAGAGAATACTTATGCTTATTCATTGACTGCCTCCTTGGATTCGTCCTTATTATCGTCCTTTTCCGCCAGTTCCCGATAAATATTGTAGCGGCTCCTGGCGTTTTCCTCCGCCGTTTTAAAAAGATCATCGGCCTGGTCCGGAAACTCATGCCGGAGCGCCGTGTAACGGGTCTCGTTCATCAGGAAATCCCTGAACCGGCCCCAGTCCGGCTCGGGGGAATCCAGGACGAAGGGATTTTTTCCCTCCTTCTCCCGGAGAGGATTGTATCGGTAGAGCTGCCAGTAACCGCTGGCCACGGCGTTTTTCATCACTTTCTGCGTGGTGCCCATCCCCGAGCGTATGCCGTGATTGATGCAGGGCGAGTAGGCGATGATGAGGGAGGGCCCCGGATAGGCCTCGGCCTCCAGCAGGGCCCGGAGGTACTGTGTCTGATTGGCCCCCATGGAAACCTGGGCCACATAGACATAGCCGTAGGAGACGGCCATGAGCCCCAGGTCCTTCTTCTTGAGACGCTTCCCGGAGGCGGCAAACTTGGCTACCGCCGCCGTGGGGGTCGCCTTGGAGGACTGCCCTCCGGTATTGGAATAGACCTCGGTGTCCAGCACCAGCATGTTCACGTCCTCCCCCAGGGCCAGAACGTGATCCACGCCGCCGTATCCGATGTCGTAGGCCCATCCGTCCCCCCCCACGATCCATACGGACCTCTTGCGGAGGAACTGCCTGTACCGTTCGATCGAACGCGCCGTTTCGCTCTCTTCCATCTGCAGGTGTGTCTCCAGACGCTCGGCGGCCGCATCGCAGAGCGCAGGATCATTTACGTTTTCCAGCCATTCCGAAGCCGCCTCCCTCAGGGCGTCGTTGGAGGTTTCGCCCCTGAGCCGTTCCACCAGGGAGGCCAGCCTCCGGCGCAGCCGTGCATAGCCCAGGTGCATCCCGAAACCGTACTCGGCGTTGTCTTCGAAGAGGGAACTCGCCCAGGCCGGGCCCCGGCCTTTGGCGTTGACGGTAAAAGGCGTCGAGGGGGCGGAACCGCAGTATATGGAAGAACAGCCCGTGGCATTGGCCACCATCATGCGGGCGCCGAAGAGCTGGGTGAGGAGCTTGTAATGGGGCGTTTGCCCGCAGCCGGCACAGGCGCCGTGGAACTCCAGAAGAGGCTTGGCAAACTGGCTGCCCTTGACGCTGTTCCTGGGCATCAGATGGTCTTTATAGGTAACCTTTGCTGCAAAATGATCCCAGACGGGTATGAGCGGCGTCTGGCTTTCGAAGGGTTTCATTACCAGGGATTTTTCCCTGGAGGGACATACCTCCGCGCAGCTCCCGCAGCCGTAACAGTCCAGGGGGCTGATCTGTATGCGGAACCGGTACGCCTCCAGGCCCTTGCCCCTGGCGGGAAGCGTTTCAACTCCCGGAGGAAGGTTTTGCGCCTCGTCCCCGTCGATCAGGAAGGGCCGGATGACAGCGTGCGGGCAGACATAGGAGCACTGGTTGCACTGGATGCAGTTTGTGGAAATCCACTCGGGTACCTGCGTGGCTATATTGCGTTTTTCATAGGCGGCGGTCCCCGGAGGGAAGGTGCCGTCGGGGATTTTACTGAAGATGCTGACCGGCAGGCTGTCCCCTTCCAGCCGGTTGATGGGATGGACCACGGTCTCGATGAATTCGGGAACGTCCTCTAACGGTCCCCCGGCATCCTGCGGCAGGTCTTTCCATTCCGTGGGAATCCTCACTTCCTGGACCATGTCGCCGCCTCGGTCGATGGCGCGGCAGTTCGTCGCCACGATCTCATCCCCCTTCTTCCCGTAGGTCTTCTTGACCGCCTCCTTCATGCGGGTGTCCGCCGTATCGTAGGGGATGACATCGGCCACCCTGAAGAAGGCCGCCTGCATGATGCTGTTGGTGCGCCCGGGGAGGCCGATCTCCTCGGCAATCTGCGTCGCGTTGATGATGAAAAAGCGGATATCCTTCTCCGCGAGCCGGCGCTTGACCCTGGAGGGCAGACGACGTACGGTTTCCTCCTCATCCCAGGGACTGTTGAGCAGGAAGACTCCCCCCTTCTTGAGTCCCTTGAGCATGTCGTATTTTTCCAGATAGGAGGGCACATGGCAGGCCACGAAATCGGGATGCGTCACCAGATAGGTGGAGGTGATGGGTTTTTTCCCGAACCTCAAATGCGATACAGTGACACCCCCGGACTTCTTGGAGTCGTAGGCAAAGTAAGCCTGGGCATAGAGATCCGAACCGTCACCGATGATCTTGATGGAGTTCTTGTTGGCCCCCACCGTTCCGTCGGAACCGACGCCATAGAACTTGGCCTCGAAGGTGCCCTCGGGAACCGTGCTGCACTCCTCAGGAAGATCCAGGGAGGTATGGGTTACGTCATCGTTGATGCCGATGGTAAAGCCGTTCCTGGGCGAGGAGGCGCTGAGGTTTTCGAAGACCGCCATGATCTGGCGCGGCGTGACGTCCTTGGAGCTCAGGCCGTATCGCCCCCCCACTATGACGGGAGGGTTCTCGCGGCCGCTGAAGAGACACAAGACGTCCAGATAGAGGGGCTCCCCGGGTGCCCCGGGCTCCTTCGTGCGGTCGAGCACCGCCACCTTCTTTACGGTGTCGGGGAACTGATGGAAAAAGTACTTTGCTGAGAAGGGCCTGTAGAGATGGACGGAGATGAGCCCCACCTTCTCCCCGCGACCCCGGAGATAATCCACCGTTTCCCGGACGGTTTCTGTGACGGAACCCATAGCCACGATGACCCGCTCCGGGTCCGGCGCCCCGTAATAGACGAAGGGACTGTACTCCCGGCCCGTTATCCGAAAGATATCCTGCATGCAGCCGTTGACGATATCCGGAACCGCTTCGTAATACGGGTTGGCCGCCTCCCGGTACTGGAAGTAGATGTCGGGATTCATCGCCGTGCCGCGGGTCACCGGCCGCTCCGGGTCGAGGGCCCGGCGGCGGAAATCCTGCAGGCTCTCCATGTCCAGGAGCGAGGCAAGGGAATCATAGCCGATAACATCGATCTTCTGTATTTCATGGGAGGTGCGGAAACCGTCGAAGAAGTGGAGGAAGGGCACCCGGCTCTTCAGGGAAGCCAGATGGGCCACCCCGGCCAGGTCCATCACCTGCTGAACGCTGCCGGCGGCCAGCATGGCAAAACCCGTCTGCCGGGCGGCGTAGATGTCAGCGTGGTCCCCGAAAATGGAGAGGGCATGGGTCGAGAGGGAACGGGCACTCACATGAATCACGCAGGGAAGCAGTTCCCCGGAGATTTTGTACATATTGGGAATCATCAGCAGCAGGCCCTGGGACGCTGTGAAGGTGGTCGTCAGGGCCCCCGCTTGCAGGGAGCCGTGCAGCGCACCGGCCGCGCCGGCTTCGGACTGCATCTCCACAACCTGGACCGTATCGCCGAAGATGTTCTTTCTTCCGTAGGCCGACCATTCATCGACGCACTCGGCCATCGGCGAGGAAGGGGTGATGGGATAAATGGCGGCCACCTCCGTAAAGGCATAGGCTACATGCGCCGCTGCGGTATTTCCGTCCATTGAAGCTCTCAAGATTTTTTCTGCCATGGGACACCCCCTTTTCCATCTGCTGTTATCAATATATGATATCACATGTTGATAACAAGAAAGAGGGACGTCTCTTTGTCAATCCTTTTTAAACATTTATGCCTTTTTATCGCCTGAAAGCGAATAAATCGGCCCTTCCGGAGAGGGGTCAGAGCCTAAATTTATGGAATTCAGTCCTTCTGTATCTTCCAGACCGGGAGATAGACCTCATAGACCTCCGGGAGAGCCCTGATCCGCTTCATGACGGCTTCCTGCTCATCCCGGGGAACATGCAGTATGAACTTGGGACCGGTTTTATAGAAATAGAGCTTATCCTTGCTGGAATCCATCCCCTCCCGATGGGGGTAATCAAGCTTTTTCAATATCTCCCGGGCCCTGGCCTCCGCAACCCCCTTTTTGAAAACGACAACGATCTCGATCAGGAAGGGATAGGGCTTGCACTCCCCCGACCCCAGGAGGGAACAGAATAGGAACGCCATCATAAACAACACCATCACGCTTTTCATCCCAATACCCCCTCACCCACTATCCCCGGAGAATCCGGCGCCGGCAACCCGGCCCCTTTCTTCAGGGAATTTTTTTCAAATCCCGCCGCCGCCCCACTCCTCCGGCGAGCGGTACTCCGTCTCGAACGTATCCCTCTCCACCACAAGGGCGGTACCGGTGTGGGGTCCGTCGGGGCAGTAACCGCTGTGGGGCGCCGTCACCAGGACCGGTTTGCCCTCCTCCAGGGGAATCTCCCGGAGCTCCCCGTCCCGAAGCACCAGCAGCGTCATACGCCCCCGCACCAGCAGAAAGAGCTCCGGACAGCTATGAAGCTCCAGCTCGCCGCACTCCCGGGCGCCGGTCAGCGCCGGGGAGTAGAAACCCGCCCGCCAGTGCCCCTCATCCCCGCAGAGGACCTCCCATGTTTTTCCGGCCGTCCCCAGCAGGGGCTCTTCCGTCGGCACTTCGGGGAATGAAGGGGCCGTCACCTCAACCTTTCTCATCCTGCCTCCCTGCGATACCACCGGAGCCCAGCGGCTTTCCGGCATTGACGGCATAATACGGCAGGGGGGTGATACTCCGCAAACCGTTTTTCATCCCCGGCCACAAAAACCCCCTTGCCCTAATGACCCGAAGGTACTCGCTGCTGTAAAAAACATTTGACACACCCTCCTTCATCCCTTTGGATAAGGGACAGGCATCCCCCCGGGGGCCGGGGCATACCTCAAAGGACGGACATCACCCCCCCTGCCCCGGAATGAGAGTCGACAGGCGGAAACCACCAACCGGTTTCTTTCTAACACTTCATCGCGGTTGCCCCTGCACAGGGACAGTGTGAGGCAGCAGACGGGAGTCCCCGGTGCGGATGAGATTATTACAAGGAGTGTACCAATGACCGAGAACAGAGGAAAGATGGGATTCCTTTCAGGGTTGACCTCAGCCCTCCTGATCCTTCTCCTCCCGCCCCTGATGCTGGCCACCGTGCTGCACCATACCCTGACCAACCCCTCCTTCTATACGGACATCCTGAAAAACGCCCGGCTGATCGACGCCTTCGTAGAGGCCAAGAACCTGCAGATGAACCAGAAGATCCGCGAGGAGATAGCGAAGGAGGTGAAACTGGACGAACAGTCCCTTAAGACGGAGAGGATCAGAACCCAGTACGAGCATGATCAGGCGGCCTTCGACCGGATCAATAAAACCGAAGCCTTTGAAGGGCTGAAGAAACAGCGGAAGGAAATGGACGACCTCACCTGGAAACAGGCCCGGGATCTCTTCCCCACCGAGAAGGAGTTCGAGGCCCACCGGGAGAAGGAGCTGGCCCGTTTCAACCTGCAGATCAAGGAGATCGAGGCGTACCGGGAAAAGAACGAGGCCGCCATAGGAAAGTCGGAAAAGGAATACAAGAAGACTAAAGAGGAGTATGAAGACGCCCTCTCGGAGCTGGAAAGCCGCAACAAAAAGGCCCTGAAGATCATCGAACGCAACAAGGACACCCTCTCGGCCAAGATGTACGCCGATCTGGAAAAGCTCAGCCCCCGCCTTACCCGGGTAATGAATGACCTGCTGATAGAAAAAGCCGTGCGGCGGGAGATCGAAAAACTGCTCGCCTTCATGACCAGTTACGAAACCCAGAAGGCCAGGGGTCTCATTTACGAGGCCAAGCCGGCCACCATGGGGGAGATGAGCAAACAGCGCCTGGCGATCCGGCTCCCTTCCGTCTCCATCAGCCTGATCGTCGATGAGGAAAAGCACGGCGTCAAGAGGAAGAAACATCTGCTCAGTCAGATCTTCGTGGAGGAAATCCGCCGCCAGAGCCAGCTGATCAACAAGGACCTCTTCCTCACCCTCTTCCGGTTTTCCGACACCAGCCTGGGTGAGTACTTCACAGGACGGTATCTGAAAAAAGCAGGGCTCAGCATCGACAACGGCGTCATCCACATGCCCTCCCTCGTCCTGGAAGGGGACAAAGCGGAGGTTTTTGAAAAGATCATGATGGCTGCCACATACGGGGCCTGGCTGAAATTCATCACCGCAGCGATGCTGCTCCTCCTGATTCTGTTCCTCCTTTTCTCCCGGGCCGAGGGGAAGCGGCGGCTCGGAGTTCTGAAGAGTCTCCTGCTCTACCCCTCGGGACTCATTCTGCTGGGCTGCGGGGCCGCCCTGGCCGGTTCACGCTTTCTGCTGGATTACCGGCCAGACCTTATCATAGACCTCACCGCCCGCAGCTATACCCGCTCCTTCCTCTTTGTAACGGCCTGGCATCTGGTCCTCCCCGTGCTGGCGGTATTCGGGGGGATGTTTTTGATCGGGATTTTCCTGCGCAAATTAGGGAAGAAGGCTCAGCCGAAATAGGAATCCAGGCAATGCAGCGCAGGATCATTGCGGACCCTATCCTCCAGCGCCCACCTAAGCGATTCCAGGCGTCCCGGCGGCAGGAGGTCAGGATCGGAATATTCCTCCCTCAGGGAGCGCAGCAGGGAGGTACTCTGGATGAGCAGGCTGTAACAGTACCAGTCAGCGGTAAGGCGTGCGGCATAGAGAACTTCTTCCTGCGAGAGGATTTCCCTGGCCGGACAGGTAAAGATCTTACTGCGGTAATTCTGATAGCAGTCCCGCCGAAGCTCCGGCCCGGGGGTCTCAGGATAGAGCAGACAGCCCACGACCCCCTCCTCCCCGACGAACCCCACGAAGGGGCATTGTATTCCCTCACCGCAGAGGGGGGGGATGGTCTCCGGCTGAAATCCCCGGCCGGCATAGTAATAAGATCCCGTGAGGGGGCTGCGGCTGGACTTCATGATCCTGAGGAGATAGGCCCGGCTGAACTGATCCGCCGCCGCCCTTCTTCGCCGAAAAAGATCGCCTATCTCATCTTCAGTCCCCTGGTAGTTGTGGCTGCCGCAGCAGAGGGCGCAGGAGGCCCCGAACCCGGGCCGGCATACGTTGACCCTCATGGTCTCCCTTCTTTTAGGGCTGCCTGGTAAAAGCCCTTCATTGATAGTATCCTTAATATGATGGGGAAAATGTAGCCCTCCCATAAACAATACTTATTACCAATCATTTAGGCAAAAAATGATTGACATTTTCATCCCGACAAGGCTTCCCTCTTTCGACTGAAATCCTGTTATCCCTCTTCATCCAAGGTCATGGGTTTTTCCGATGACTAGAAGCACCTTTCACCCTGGAGACGCCGGTTTATGAGATTACGATATACGATAAGGGATTCAGTCAATTTAGTTATTACATTGTTACACCCCGATTCAGATAGCTAAAAACCATCTCCGGGGAACAAAACCATTAAGGGAGGGCATGCCTCATGAAGTCAACCAGAGCCGTATCGTATTTTCTTACCATAATTCCGTTTGTATTCAGCTGTGCTTCCGTAACACCCGTAGCCAAAGACCTGACAAAATCTGCAGGGGGACAATCAATAAAAATCGTTTCGGTCAACATCGGACCCAATTCCATCATTCGGGGCAAATCCACCTACACGCCCAAAAATCCCAGTGAGGATTTTATCCATGTCACCCTCGAAATAACCAATATATCATCCAAAAACATGAATATGGATTTCACATCAATCAAGCTGCAAAAAAAAGACTCGGCCGGTAAACTATCCGATTCCCAAATCAACCCGGCTTATTACAGATTTTTTCCTGTGAGTTTTTCCGGTGATATAGCGGATGATGCCAAGACAATGACCGGCAACGACCCCGCCAAACCCGTCGTATTAAAACCGAATGAGAAGATGGAGAGAACTCTCATCTATTTGCTCGACAGAACCTTCAAACCGGGGAAAATCATCTTCAGCAACGCCAAGAACTTGGAGTTCCCGTTATAAATTATTGATAAAACCGACAAAAGGCATGGCCAATACACAATGCCTTTTGTCTGCATGATTATTATTGCATTTTTCATTGATTCCCATATATCACGGCCCTCCCACAGTCCGGGATACAACCCGGAAAAGGCAGCATACAGCTCTAATCATATGCCGGCAGATAGACCTCGAATCGTGTTCCCCTCCCCAGCTCGGAAAAGACCTGGATGTTCCCGCCGTGACGCCGGGCTATGGAGTAACAGCTGGCCAGGCCCAGGCCGGACCCCTTTGACTTGGTGGTAAAATAGGGATCGAAGATGCGTCCCAGATGCTCCCGGGGGATCCCCACGCCGGTGTCCTCCACGGCCACCCGTATATACTGCCCCGCCGGCAGGATCGTCTGATCCTCGGGGAATATCTCAACGGCCTGCAGGTCCACCGTGATGGTGCCCGCATCCCCCATGGCCTGCTGGGCGTTGATCACCAGGTTCTGCACCAGCTGCGTGACGTGCACCTCATCGAAAAAGGTCTTCGGCATGTTCTCCCCGCCCGTGATCCGGAGTGCCACGGTGGACCCGTTGACCGCCAGCGCGGCCGCCTCGGAAACGACGGCTACGATGTTCCCCTGCTTCTTCCGCACCTCCCACCCCTGGGATAGATTGATGAGCCGCTGGGCCAGGAGGGTGGCCTTTTCGACGGCCCTCTCCGCCGTCGCTATGTTCCGGAGAGCCCCCTCCAGGTTTCCCGGCAGATTGTTCCTTATCAGCCCCATGATATTGGAGAGGACCGTCAGGATGTTGTTGAAGTCATGGGCCACAGTCCCGGCCAGCAGGGCCAAGGAGTCTAGGCGGCTGG
>CALCJG010000372.1 GCA_937967705.1 uncultured Spirochaetia bacterium | reverse complement strand
AGATATCCACTCGTGACTGGAGTTCAGACGTGTGCTCTTCCGATCTGTTCGCCCATGTCCACTCGTACTTTTTCCACGCGGTTGTGTTTTGCCGTCATGTCTATGTATTTAATCCCCGCGAGGGTTTCCACCGAGATGTTTTTTTTGCTCGTGAGTCCGTGATCGAAGACATACTTGGCAAAGCAGCGGATACCGTTTCCGCACATCTCCGCCTCGCTGCCGTCGGCATTAAAGATGCGCATCTGGAAGTCGGCGCTGTCTGAAGAGAGTATAAGTATGAGACCGTCGGATCCCACCCCGAAATGCCTCTCGCTCATTTTAATGGCCAGATTTTCCGGGTCCTTGATCTTTTTTCGTCGGGCGTCTATATAGAGATAGTCGTTGCCGATGCCCTGAAGTTTTGTAAACTTGATCATTTTGTCCCTCTGTCTCTTATGGAACTGATAATAAATCGGAATAACGACGTGACCAATGAAAACCCTATCATAATTCCCCAGAGAGTCGTATCCCAAATAGGGACTGTCTTGAAGACTATGTTGAAATAGGGTATATACAAAATGCTAATAATCATGATTATTGTAAATAGAAAAAAGAATTTCAAAAGCCGGTTTGCCTGGAAAAATTTTTCAAAGAGATTTCCCTCACGCAGGATGAAAATGTAGATTTGTGGGGACAGCAACGTGATGATGAAAGCGGCTGTCCTGGCTGTGACGGGATTATCCTGATTCCATTCGCCGGTGAGATGGGCCGTCAGGAGGTAACCCGCAGAAACGGAAAGGCCGAAGATGAAACCGTCAAGAATGAGGTTTATACGCTCTCTTGCGGTGATGAGGGCTTCCGAGAGTGAAGAGGGTTTTGTCAGCATGATTTTTTTGCTGGCCCGGTCCGTGCTGATACCCACGCCGGGGAAGGATTCCATGACGACGTTGGACCAGAGTATCTGCAGAGGGAGAAGGGGTGCTGGAAATCCCATGAGGGGAGGCACGATGATGGCCACGACTTTACCGATGTTGTTCGTGATCAGGTAAAGTATGAGCTTCTTAAGATTGTGGTAGATGACCCGGCCTTCCTCGATGGCCTTAACGATGGTGGAGAAATTATCATCCGTTAGGATGATATCCGCGGCTTCCTGGGTCACCTGGCTGCCCGCACGGCCCATGGCTATCCCGACATCGGCTCTTTTAAGCGCCGGTGCGTCATTGACGCCGTCCCCCGTCATGGCGACGATATGGTCCTTGTTCCGCAGTTTGTCCACGATCATGAGTTTGTCCAGGGGGGCTACGCGGGAATAGACCCGCAGGGTTTCGATTTTATCGTCCAGTTCAGCGTCGCTCAGAGCCTCCAGTTCACGGCCCTCGATGGCTTGGGACGGATCATCGGCGATGCCGACGCCCTGGGCAATGGAAAAACCCGTGTTTTTGCTGTCGCCGGTGATCATGACGACGTTGATATTGGCGGCCTTGGCTTCCTGTATAACCTGCTGTACCTCATCCTTGGGAGGGTCGTAGATGACAGCACATCCCAGGAAAACGAAGTTGCCGGAGGGGACTTCCTCAAGACGATTGGAATCACGATCGGCGGGCTTAACGGCAAAGCCGATGAGGCGGAAACCCCGCTCTGCCCTTTCGGCGAGATGGGCAAGGACCTGGGATCGGTGATTATTCGTTAGGGGGTGGTTCTCCTCCTGGATGCGCATGGTGTTGCAGAAGGAGATGATCTTTTCAGGCGCTCCCATCATCAGCATTTCCCGCTGCCCCCGGGCTTCTTCGACCAGGCTGAGGGAGTACATGGTTTCCGAAGAAAAGGGTTGCTTTTCGATGACACGCTCGTTCTCGAACTGGGAAGTCTTGAAGCCGGTGATGAGCGCCGATTTGATGATAGCCAGTTCCGTCGGGTCGCCCATCTCCCGAATGATGTTGCCGTCCTCCTCGGTGATCTCTGCCGTGGAGCATTTGGATGCAACAAGAAAGATCTTTCTCATCAGTGAGGAATGGCCTTCGGCAATCATCTTGAATATATCTGCCTGGGAGTGGAAGCCGTCGCTTATGAAGTATTCTTTGACGGTCATGTTGTGCTGTGTGATTGTACCGGTTTTGTCGGTGCAGCTATAGTCTACATTGCCCAGCGTTTCCACTGATGAAAGCTTCTTGGTGATGACAGAGTTGGACGCCAGTCTCTGGACGGCAAGGGAAAGGGCGATTGTAATGGAGGCGGGGAGCCCCTCAGGGAAGACCGCAACCATGATGCTGACGGCGATGAGTATGGCCTCGTTGATGTGGAACTGGCGCATGACGCTGATGCCCAGTACGGCGAAGGCTGATACGAAGGCTAGAATGACGAGGAACTTGGTTTCCCGGGCCAGCCTTTTCTGCAGAGGCGTCTTTTCCTCCTCCGCTTCCTGAATGTTCATGGCGATCTTGCCCATCTCCGTGTGTGAGCCGGTGGAGAATATGGCCCCTTTCCCGTATCCGCTCTGCACCTTGCTTCCGGCGAAGACGACGTTGGACATCTCGTAGAGGCGAAGACCGCTCTCGGCAAGGGCGTCGGCCTTTTTGCGGATGGGCTCGCTCTCTCCCGTGAGGTGCGCCTCGTCCACCAGGATGTTCTTGGCTTCTATAACTCTCGTGTCGGCGGGAATGATGTCCCCCGCTTCAAAGACGATGATGTCTCCAGGAACGAGAAACTTCGATGAGATGATCTCGACGATACCTCCCCGGATGACCTTGAACTGCGGCGAGAGTATCTTCCTTAGCTCCTCGACGGCCTTTTCGGCCTTGCTGTCCTGTATGTAGCTAATGATGGTGTTGATCAGGACGACACCCATGATGGCAGCGGCCTCTATGAAATCGCCGATAAAAGCGGAAAAAGCCGAAGCGAAGATGAGTATGATTACCATGGGATCGATCAGGTAGGAGACGATTTTCTTCAGAAAAGATTTCTTCTTTTGGGAGGATATCTCGTTAAGACCGATTTTATCAGCGATTTCTTCGGCCTGGGATGAGCTGAGGCCGTCCGGGGATGTGTTCAGGCTACTGAGTATTTCTTCGACGGAGAGGGAGTAGATGCTTTCAAGGTTCATAGGAACACTCTTTCCATAAGATGAGGGATGTCTCTTCTGCCTGAAATAATGCGGAGATGCCGCGCATCGAGGGTGCTTCATGTCTGTTTGGGCTCGTTGTTTTCAGGCAGGTGCGTATCGGAGCTTCCCCGATAGTAATCTATCCCATAGAATCAGGGATTTCTGGATTTGAGTCAAGAAAAATATGGTATGGCGGAATATTATTTGCTTTTCCCCGGGACGTTGTGTATTCTGATTCAGGTTCATCCGGAGGGATCGGAAAGCACCCTTCCGGATACTACTCCATTTGTGAGGTAACATATGTTTATGCGATACATGAGGCTGGTTGTCCAGAGCATCATTGCGGGTTTCGTATGGATTCTCTATATCTCCTGCGGAGGTTCGATGGGCGGTTCCGTCAAAGGGAGCGGGGAACCGAAAAAAGCTGAGTCGCCAAGGGAGATGGGGCCTGCCTCAAAGGGGGACAAGGCTTTTGACGGCACAATCGCAGGGGATGACAAGAAGGCGGTAAAGAAGAAGAATGGCGGTAAAGGGCGGCATGCCGTCGATCTGGAAAAGGATATGTTAGACAAGGGAGTTCGGGAGGATAAGGTCTCTGCAAGAAAACCCGGAGGGGCCTCGGGACTCAAGGCGGGGTATGCGGACGACAACAAGCAGTTCAACTACTTTATCGATTTTCTGAAAAAATATCATGTTCCCCACTGTTCCATGCCGGTTGACGAGCGGATCATTCTGAGAGTCCGCGACAAGGCGGGCAAGTCCATTCCCAATGCCGATGTCAAGGTGCTCTATAAGGGTAAAGTGCTGACATCCGGTAAAACCTATGCGGACGGGAGTTTTTTCTTCTTCCCTTCGGAACACGATAAAAAGATGTACAGCTTCAAGGCGGTCATCACGGCTTACCAGAAAACGAAGACCATAAAAGTGGACCGTCAGGGCAGGAGGGACATCCTGGTAAAATGGGACACGAACAGACCCGTTTTCAAAAACATCCCCCTTGATATTCTCTTCATCTTTGACACCACCGGAAGTATGGGCGAGGAGATTGAGCGGTTGAAAAAGACCATTGAGATCATCAACATGAATCTGGCAAGCATCACTCCCAAACCGAGTGTCCGTTTCGGCATGGTTCTGTACAAGGATAAGGGGGATGAGTATGTTACCCGGATGATACCCTTTACCGACAATCTGGAAGCCTTTCAGGAGGAGCTGGCCAAGGTAAGCGCCTCGGGAGGGGGGGATTATCCCGAGGATCTGCAGTCGGCTCTTCAGGATGCCATGACGAAGATGGAATGGAGCCGGAACGGTATCAGGCTTTCCTTCATCATTACCGATGCCCCGCCCCATCTGGATTACGGCCAAACCTACAGCTACGCAGTGGCTGCCCGTGATGCCAAGGCCAAGGCGATCAAGATCTTCAGCGTGGGCACGGGCGGACTCAACATCAACGGGGAATATGTTCTGCGGCAGATATCGCAGTACACCAACGCCAAGTACATCTTCCTGACCTATGGCGAGAAGGGCGAGAGTGCAGGGGGCAGGGAAGGAAGTGTGAGCCATCATACAGGGGCCAATTTTCAGACGGATAAACTGGAATCCATCATCATCCGTTTTGCCAAGGAGGAGCTGAGAAACGTTTCCAATATCAAACTGGATATGGGAGACGAGCACTTCACGGCGATCAGGGTGGAGGATGAGAAGAAGGAGGAGACGCTGAAGAAATTATTTGAAATGGCGGTTCGTCAGCTGGCCGATTATTCCTCCATCGGGATTCCTGCGGGTACCCCTGCCGCCGTTCTGCCTATCACCTC
Source organism: uncultured Spirochaetia bacterium (assembly GCA_937967705.1). Lineage (GTDB taxonomy): Bacteria > Spirochaetota > UBA4802 > UBA4802 > JAGODF01 > CALCJG01. The sequence goes on along the minus strand of CALCJG010000372.1, from coordinate 4,367 downwards.
GTCGGACAAAAAGCTTGCCCTGAACTCTGAGTATTTTACAGAGCAGATGATCTTCTCAATGAGCAAGGGCAAGACCTTCCGTCTTGTTGAGAGAAAGAGCATTCAGAAAGTACTCAAGGAGCTGGAGCTGGGCATGTCGGGGCTTGTGGATGAGAAGAATGCCGCAAAAGTAGGAAAATTTCTGGGTGCCAAAATGCTGATTTCCGGCCGTCTCTATAAAAAGCGAAAGAGCTATGAACTCTTCATTAAGCTGATACGTGTGGAGACTGCAGAGGTGCTGTCGGTAACCAAAGCGGTGATCGATGTCAATCTCGGGATTTCCGGCGGCAGGTAGCCGTTGTTCCGGTTCTGTGAAAAAAGCCCCTCTTGAGTGAGGGGCTTTTTTTATCTATCATGCGATGTTCTGTTTTCTCAGGATGTCCATGATCTTTTCCGGTGCTTCGGTGCGGATGATCTCCTCTTTGATATTGTTCACTTTCAGAAGGGTCATGATGCTGGAGAGGATCTTAAGGTATTCCTTATGCTGCCTCTCCCCCGCCGCAACGAGAATGATCAGATTTACCGGTTTACTGTCGATGGAGTCGAATTCGATTCCATTCCTGGAAATACCGATGGCAAAGCCGATCTCCTGAACGGATTTGATCTTGGCGTGGGGGATGGCGATTCCGAAACCGATACCGGTGCTCATGATCTGTTCCCTCTCCTTGAGCGCTTTTATCAGGGCTTCGATGTCGTCACAGATCCGGGAATCCTGGAATACAGTGGCCAACTCCTCAATGGCCTTGTATTTGTTTTTTGATTTGATCCTCTTGATGAAACCTGCATCTGTATATTCCGCGAGAGAACTCATGGGGCACCTCTATCCGTATTAGTGTAGGGCATTGCTCAGTTTAGATTCAAAATTTTCCGCGTCAAGCAGAAACAGGCCGAACTGAGCCCGGAGGTTGGGCCAGTGGCGGATGATCCGGGAAAGGCCGTCGCTTCTCAGCGCGAAATGGCTCTCCTCTTTTATAGGGTAATGATGAAAACGGCAGTAGGCCTGAAAGTCGCGGATGGAGAGAAGATGTATGTTGGGAGATTCGTACCAGTCATAGGGCAGCAGCTGGTTCTTCGGCATCTGACCCGTTATGAGAAGCTCCCACCGCACCTGGATGTGGCCGAAATTGGGAAAGCTGATGATGGCGTTCTTCCCTATGCGCATGATCTCTTCCAGTACATAGGCTGGTTTTTTGGTGTTCTGCAGGGTTTGATTGAGTATGACGTAATCGAAGGAGTTATCCCTGTAGTCGGACAGTCCGTCATCGATGTCCCCCTGATAACAGTAGAGTCCCTTCTCAAGGCACTGGCTTACTCCCTCGGCCGATATCTCCACCCCGTAGCCGTCGACTTTGCGCTCCTGACGCAGTTCCTGGAGCAATACGCCGTCGCCGCAGCCCAGATCGAGAACTCTCGATCCCTCGGGGATCACCTCCAGTATGATGTCGTATCCTATTCTGGCGATATGGTCCTGCACTTCACATCTCCTGACGCTCTCAGCCTTTCTTCCCGTTCAGCTTCACTTTTTCGAACTGGCTCTTCAGGAAATTGGAGATATTCCGCTCCATCCGGTCGTTGTTGAGCAGAAAGGCGTCATGTCCCTTATCGGTTTCTATTTCGGTATAGACGACATTTTTTCCGTTGGCCCTGAGGGCGTTGACGATCTCCCGGGACTGTGTGCTGGGATAGAGCCAGTCCGAGGAAAAACTGATGACGAGATAATCCGCCAGTACGTTTTCGAAGGCCCTGATGAGGCTCCCGCTGAAATCCGCCTTCAGGTCGAAATAATCGATGGCCTTGGTGATGTAGAGATAGGAATTGGAATCGAAGCGGTTGACGAATTTAAGACCCTGATGGTGGAGATAGGATTCCACCATGAATTCCTTGTCGAACTGAAACCGATAGAGTTCCTGCTCCTGAAGCCTCCTTCCGAATTTTTCATGCATGAGCTTTTCGCTCAGGTAGGTGATATGAGCGATCATACGCGCCAGGGCCAGACCGTTGTGCGGATGTTCCGAGCCGTAATAGCGCCCGCCATTCCAGTGAGGGTCCCGGAGTATGGCCTGCCTTCCCACCTCGTTGAAGGCGATTCCCTGGGCGGAGAGAGAAGCGGATGTGGCGATGGGGATGGCGCTGGCGACTCTTTCTGGATAGGAGATGGTCCATTGTATGGCCTGCATCCCTCCCATAGACCCTCCCACCACCGCCAGAAGCCGATCTATTTCCAGATGATCGATGAGATATCTCTGGGCGGTAACCATGTCCTTTATGGTCACGACAGGAAAATCGAGCCCGTACTCCCGGCCCGTCGCGGGATTGAGGGAAGCGGGTCCCGTCGAGCCGTTGCATCCCCCTATGATATTGGAGCAGATGACGAAATACTTGTCCGTGTCGAAGACCTTTCCGGGGCCTATGAAGATATCCCACCAGCCGGGGTACGTATCCTCCGGACTGTTGTATCCCGCGGCGTGAGCAGTACCGGAAAGGGCGTGAAGGATCAGCAGGGCATTGTTTTTGTCCTCGTTGAGAGTGCCGTAGGTTTCATAGGCCAGTGTGACCGGGGAGAGCTCCCGCCCGGATAAGAGTTTAAGGCTGTCCGGTTTCTCCGCAAAGGTATGATAGCGTGTTTCTACCAGGCCAGCCGATCCTGTGTTGTTTAGTGTAGGCGTATCCATTAAGGGCCCGTATCCATCACCATTAACTTATGATATGAGAGGGATAGCGGTTTCTGACTGCTATCTCATCTCTCGGAACATCCGCAGGAATTGGCACCAAGTTGTTAACCGGTTGCCGTGGCTTCACAGGGCCTGTCCCTCAGCCACTCTGGATAAGATAACATAATAGGAGTGTACAGTACATCCGATTATGAAGAGTATTCTATATGGGAATATAGCACGGGTCTGTCAATAAAAAAATATTTCCCTTTTATGGAAGGGATTAAAACCCCCGGGGCCTTGTGAGCACCACAAGGGTCCCGTGCTGGCCGCCCTTCACGTCTCTGTAGGCCTCCCCGTTGCTGTCCAGGGTCAGGATGATGAATTCCCGGGAAAGGAAGAGACCCTCCGCCAGCCCGTAGGGTTCTTCCGAGGGATAGAGATTTTGGGTGATTTTGGAAAAATCGAAAACCTCCAGGATCTTCTTCCCGGCGGCATCCATCTTGATTATTTTTTTGCCCTTTCTGAAAAGGACATACAAATGCCCCTTGTCGTAGCAGAGATCGGAGATGTCCGTGTCATGACGGCCGGTGAGTTCCCTGAGCACCGTATGACCGATGGTCCTGAATCCATTTTTTCCCCTTTTGAGGAGGAAGATAACCGCATCCTCCCGCTCGCAGGCAACGTAGAAGATATCACGGGACGGATCGGCGGCGATACCCTCGAGGGACGCGTTGGGCCGGGAGAAAACCTTAAGCCTGCGAATACGGGCATAGCTGTCGATATCATGGGGGACGGACCGCAGGTTGCCCGCCGGGCTGATCTCCAGAATCAGCCTGTCCCGCTCATCCACCGCGTAAAAGTTACCTTTGTATTCCGCTAGGCCTTCCAGATCCAGCTTGTGTTTTTTGGTCAGACGCTGGAGGTCCGCCTCATTAAAAGAGATGTAGGGCCGGGCTAGAAAGCCCTCCTTAGTCTGAAGAAGCTGATAGATGACGGGATCATCGTTGTCGCTGACGATAAGGACACGATCCTTGTAATAGAGGAGCCCGGAGGGTTCCAGCTTGTTCCGGCAGTCGGGGCAGACCAGGGGATGGAGATTCTTGTCCTCGGGGAAATCCACCGGTGCCGGGACGAAAGTCAGCACCAGAATGAGCATGCAGGTCCAGCCGATGATGCGCTCCCGGAAGCTGAGGGACGTGCTGTCGGTGTGGGGCGGATGGGCTACCATCAGGAAGGCAAGGGTCATGACGATCCAGATGAACCATCCCGGCCAGAAATAGGTGAGCACCACCAGAAGGACCAGGGTAAACCAGCCTGCGTAGAGCTGTTTGCGGCCGACCAGGGCGTGCAGTATATGACCGCCGTCCAGCTGCCCCAGGGGCATCAGGTTGAGGCTGGTGATGAGAAAACCAATCCATCCGGCCCAGGCATAGGGGGAGAGGAAGATGTCATGCCCCGGGGGGATGGTTCCATGCACGAGTTTGGTGATCCCCGCAAACAGGAGGGAATCCCCGAAAATGATCGTGGGGGAGTCCGGAGTGGAAAGGGGCAGAGGCCGGATGTCGGAGATCAGGATACCCCCGATGACCGCCGCCAGGCTGACGACAAAACCGGCCAGGGGGCCCGCAGCGCCGATGTAGAGGAGGGCGCGGGTGGAGCGCAGGGGGGATTTCA
>CALCJG010000371.1 GCA_937967705.1 uncultured Spirochaetia bacterium | reverse complement strand
GACAAGGGCCAATTCTCTAAAGACACAAAAGTCCTTGTCAGGCAGCTGCAAAAGACGCTGAAGTCCGGGCTTAAGACCATAACCCTCAAGAGCGGAGGCGTCATCGGCAAGGTGAGCAACCCGTCCAATACGTCGCCCACCTTCAAGTCCGGGGCCCAGGGCGGGGCGGACATCGCCGCCGGCATTGCCATCCGGAACATCCGCATAGAAAACTACAACACGGACCAGATCCCCCGCAGCAAACCCTTTGTCTACTGCAAGATGTGCATAGACGTTCCCAATCCCAAATACACCGCCGCCCGGCAGAAGGTGGACGCCGCACAGAGCGCCGTCTATCAGGCCCAGACTGCTGTTAACCTGGCCGCCGCCATGCGGCTCAACACCTCCTTCGCCCAGCATCAGTTGAACAACGCCCAGCGCATCCTGGATATTGCCAACGCGGCCATGCTCCTCATCCCTCCCACGGTCCGGGGGGACGATGTGCGCCAGTCGACCTGGATGGAGACCAAGCTTGTGAAGAAGGCCATCGTGGAGATGGAGATCACCTTCTTCTCCCCATCCGGCGCCCAAACGGACATAGTGACTCTCACCGGGGAAGCGGAGGACTCAGACATGACTATCGTTCCCGGGGAATACTTCGAAAAATCCGGGCTCCGGGTAAAGACCGCCTCCCTCAAGGGGGACAAGGTGGTAAAGAAGCTCGCTTTCGAGAGGGCCGCCAAGGTCATTCAGGAGAACTTCCTCTACAAGTTCGGCAGCGGAGACATCTCCACGCAGATCGTCAAACAGATCCCCTCGGACACCTCCGATCCCAAGAACAAAAACCTGGCGGCGGACATGATGATCCGTCTGCTCCTCAACTCGCCGGGCTGCAGCGGCTGCAGCGACGTTCAGTACCGCCTCAACAGCCTGCTGGTGGGATACAATGTCAACGAGATGATAGGTAAGATGCAGACCGCCCGCTGATCCCGCTGCGATACAGAAAGCACATATAACCCGGGCCGCCGAATATTCGGCGGCCCTGTTTTTTCCGCCGGAAACGGGAATCCCCCCCGATTTTTTTTGACATTTATCCTAAAATTTGTATAATGAGATTAGTGTGCAGCAATTGCGGCCCCGGCACGCATCAGCCGCAATCCAGGGAAGGCAAAGGAAGAGGGAAAACAGAGAAAAACACCAGCCGCTCTCCCTGCACCGAGAGGGCTTTTATTATCCTCCCCCCATTGACCGGGCGGATTTACCGGTTCGAAAGGGGAAAAAACAAAATAACCTTTCCAGGAGGTGTGCAGTGATTAATGCAATGATCCGCCGATCCCTGATCTTCCTCACCCTTATCACCGCTATCAGCTTCCTCTTCTCCTGCGAGGAGAGGAAGCTTCCCCCGGAGGTCAACGCCGTCAGCCCCTTCTCCGAGGGCCGGGCCGCCTTCCGTTCCGGCGATCAATGGGGCTATCTGAACGAAAAGCTGGAGATCGTCATCCCGGCCCAGTTTGCCCAGGCCGGTCCCTTCAGCTCGGGCCGCGCCGCCGTACGCCTGGTCAACAAATGGGGCCATATAGACCGGTCGGGAAAATTTCTACAGACCCCGCATTACACCGGCGCCGGCGCCTTCCATGAGGGGATGAGCCCGGTTCGGGAAGGTCAGGCCTGGGGTTACGCCGATGCGGGAGGCTCGCTCCGCATCGAGCCGCAGTTTGAGGAGGCGGAACCCTTCTACGAGGGTCTGGCCGCGGTCTGCCTCGGCCATCGATGGGGTTTTGTCGATAAAAAGGGGCGCTTCCGGATAAACCCGCTCTATCGGGATGCCGGGCATTTTTCTGAAAACCTGGCCCCGGTGCATACCGAGGCTCTGGACAACGGCTGGGGATACATAGACCCCCGGGGCCGCTTTGCCATCCCTCCCCGTTTTGACGACGCCAAGCCCTTTGCGGAAGGACTGGCCCCGGTACTCATCGATACGGTCTGGGGGTACATAGATAAAAAGGGAAAGGTCGCCATAAATCCCCGGTACGAGGAGGCGGAACCCTTCGTCCGCGGCCTGGCCCGGGTCAAGGTAAAGGGAAAATGGGGATACATCGATCACCGGGGTCAGAGCGTCATTGCCCCCCGGTTTGACGAGGCCCGCGATTTTTATCAGGACTACGCCCTGGCGGCCGGGGAGGGCCGGTCGGGCTTCATCAACCGCAAGGGGATAATCGTACTGGAGGTTCCCGCCATCGCTGGAGCGGTTGCCGTAGCCGCGCCTAAAGCCAAACCCGGGGCGGATAATTACAACGTCATCATCACCCTGAACGACTACCGCGAAAAGAAACCGGTTCCCGACGCCGAGGTCCGCATGTGGGGCATACGGGGCATGACCCCCGTCAAAGGGAAAACCGACACCGCCGGCCGTTTTCAGTTTCAGATTGAAAACTGGGATCTGGAAAACATGAGCGGTATTTACGTCCAGCGGAACGGTTATTGGGAGAACATCAAAAAATGGGATGAGGCCCAGCGCAAAGGAGGGGAGATCCGCTTCGACCTGACCACCTTCGACCGCAGCGCCCCCTTTCCCGAACTCGAGGAGGCGCGGCTCACCCCGGAAAAATCCGTGGAGGAATACGACGTCCTGACGGAAAACGCCGCCTTCACCCAGATCGGAAGAGCACACGTCTGAACTCCAGTCACGAGTGGATATCTC
>CALCJG010000370.1 GCA_937967705.1 uncultured Spirochaetia bacterium | reverse complement strand
TGGACATCTCCTCGCTGGCCGAGGCGGTCTCCTCCACAAGCGCCGAGTTCTGCTGTGTCATGTTGTCCAGCTCGGACACGGCGATGTTGATCTGGTCAATACCCTGTTTCTGCTCTTCACTGGAGGCCGCTATCTCGGATATCAGATTCACAACCTTTCTGATGGATTCGATGATTTCCTTGAGGGCCTCGCCGCTCTTGTTGACCAGTTCCGTTCCCGTTTCGATACGGTCCACGGAGGTCTTGATGAGCTCGCCGATCTCCTTCGCGGCCCCTCCGGCCCTCTGGGCCAGGTTGCGTACCTCGCCGGCCACAACGGCAAAACCCCGTCCCTGCTCGCCGGCCCGGGCCGCCTCCACCGCCGCGTTGAGGGCCAGCAGGTTGGTCTGGAAGGCGATCTCGTTGATGACGGAGATGATCTCCCCGATCTTCTTGCTGTACTGATTGATCTCGTTGATGGATGAAACCGATTCCTCGACCACCCGTCCCCCTTCCTGGGCCATGCGGGAACTCTCGTCGGCCATCTTGCTCGCCTCCTTGGCGTTCTCCGCGTTCTGGTTGATGGTGGAGGTTGCCTCCTCTATGGTGGAGGCGATCTCCTCAAGGGAAGAGGCCTGCTCGGAAGTCCGCTGCGAGAGGTTTTCGTTGCCGCTCGCTATCTCCTGCACTGCCTGGGCCAGGTTTTGCGACGCCACGATGATCTCGCTGATCAACCTCTCGAACTGCCCCATGGCGTTGTTCATGGACTGGGCGATATCACCGATCTCATCGCCGGAAATCCGGCCGGTGTAGCGGAGGGACAGATTGCCCCTGGCCATCTCGTTCATCACATTTTTACACTCATCCAGGGGCTTCAGCCGTTTCGCGATGATCAGGTATATGGCAAAACCCGCAAGGCCGATGCCGATCAGGCCGAAGAGAACCATAATGACGGCCATGGCCCGGGCATCCTCGTTTATGTCGGAGACATAGATGGTCCCCGCAGAAATGAACTGATATTTTTCGTTCTTAACAAATGTCTGGATCTTGCCCTTCCCTTCCCATTCATAGTAGACGACAGAACCGCTGGGCTTGCTCAACACCTCACGGCCCCATTCATGATCCTTCAATATCAGTTTATAGATCTGCTCCTTGTTGGGATGTGCGATGGTGTTTCCCCTGATGTCCGTCACGTAGGGGTATCCCGTCTTGCCGATCTTCACATCCTTGACGATGCTCTGCGAGAAAAGGGAGAGGTTCACGGAAAAACACATGAGACCGACAACCCTTTCTCCCGACTTGATGGGCGCCACCACCAGAACAACGGGCAGACCGGTAACAGCCGATTTGAAGGCGATGCTCACCGATGTCTTCCCCTCCAGGGCCATGCTGATGTTTTGTTTATAATCCTCATTCTCCAATCTTACTCCCAGGGCTTTATCCAGCAGTGTCATCTTGATGACCGGTTTGGCCTCTGGGGTTGCGACGAAGACATCCTGATAGACCCCCTGGGTCTGGGCATAGGCCTTAAGTTTGGACTGAATGCTCAGGTAAGTACCGCTGGCAGCCGCCGCTATCACGTCCCTCTCCCCCGCCAGGTACTGGGCATTCTTCATCTCCTGTTCGTAGAAGTTCTCAATCTGGTTGGCCACGTCCTTGTTGAAATTCAGCAGCTGATTCAGATAGGCGTTTTCCACCGACCTGTAGGCGGCATTATAGGAGATGGCAATTAAAAGGAATGTGAGGACAATGACGATCCCCACCACAACAGAGGCCAGAACGGTTTTCAGGCTTTTAAAATTGATGAGCTTCATAGACTCCTCCAAGAACAGCAGATAGAATGGATAAGGACAGGATAATGAAACTGTGCTTCTATACTATTATAGATATCACTTTCACAGCCGGTGTTCAATCGGGCTGGGACCTGTTAAATATCTCAAGTAAGCCCCTAATAACAGGTAGGGGAATCCCCTAGAGCCTCCGGGAAGAATTAGGGTTGCTGTTTCATGAAATTAAGGCGGGGGGAATCCTTTAAGGAAAACGAAAAAGGGGTGATGTTTCGGCTCGGGATATTATCCCTGGCCCTGAAGCCACTGTACGGCGTTGCGGATCAGTTCGTTGGCATTGGCCAATCCCAGCTTGTCCTTGATGTTCTGGCGGTGCGCCTCGATGGTTTTAACACTCAGATGGAGTTTGTCGGCGATTTCCCGCGTGGTGAGACCCCTACCTATCATCTGGAAT
>CALCJG010000369.1 GCA_937967705.1 uncultured Spirochaetia bacterium | reverse complement strand
GGGCGTTCTTCATCAGGGCGCTGAAATAACCCAGGATGAGAGGGGTGGCCAGGATGATGTAATCCGCGCCGATGTACTTCTGCGCGATGGCTTCCGCGTCGTCCTTGAGCACGCAGCGCCCCGGGGTCTTGATCCAGCACTTGAAACAGCCGGTGCAGGGGGTTATCTTCTGTTCCCGGAGAATCACGGTCTTCACCGTTGCCCCCCGGTCCTCCCAGGCCTTGCGGAGGGAATCGATATAAGCGTCAAAGGGGCCATCGGGTGCCGGATGACCCTGAAGGATGAGAATCTTCATGGCGTTTTCCCCTATATTTGTATGATTGTCCTCATCATATACCCCGGGCGGGGAATGTCAAGTCTTCCGCAGTTATCCCCAAGTGTCCCTCAAAGGAAGTCCGATGCGTCCGTCGGATCCAGCGGGTAGGGGAATCGGAAGCTCCCTCCCTTGAGAAAGCCGTGCCGGGGAGGCCTCCCGGAAAGCCATCCGGGATAGGTCTTTTCCACATACTCGTTGAGCCGTTCCCTCACCGGTGTGGAAAAGAGCATCCTTCCCCGGGTATCGATGAGGCCGTAGGTTACGATCTCGTCGTCCTTGTAGAGCTTGTGCGTTTCATCGAAATAGCCGCGGTCCGGTGCAAAAGAGGGACTTCTCGTTACCAGGAGGAAGCTGAAGAGACAGGGAAGCTGGGCGTACCAGCAGGCGGAGGAATAGCAGCCGTTGACGGTTTCATACCTTTTGGTGATATAGACGACCCGGGCCTTCCCCTGATGGAAGGTTTCCGCCAGGAGGAACCGGGCGGGTATAACGGTGTTTCCCTCCCGGTCAAGATAGCCGAAATGATGCCGCCAGGTCTCCGGCCTGTGGCGGACCTTCTTTTGTACCGAGTAGAGGGCAAATCCCTCATGGAACAGGCTTGCCGGGTTGATCATCTCATGGCTGCGGGGGATACCTTTGATGTCGGAGGGGATACGCTTCAGAATCGTCAGGGTGTCATCGATAAGGGCAAACCCCGAATAGCTGTGATCATGAATGCCGATGAGGGCCCGGCCCTCGGAAAAGAGGCTGATACGCTGCACCCTGAGATTCCAGCGCTTTCCCGGATCGATGAACCGTCCTCCGGTGTCAAGGTACCCTTTGCCGGCCGGGAAGAGTCCCGTCTCGCTGGAGACCCTGCTCAGGCGGTACTCGTCGCAGATGTTGATTTCCAGGAGATGCCACCGTTTGCCCAGGCGCACCGGCGCCGTGTAGGTGCATCCCAGTCCGGAGTATTTCTCGGTATGCATATGGTCCGTGAGTTCGACAGTCGGGTGGCCCCGGGGGAAGAGGGGCCGGGCCTCGTCGAACTGCGCCGGTACGATAATCTTGCCCCGGGGGAAGCGGTAACCGTACCTGCCCTTGCTCTTGAAGGGGATGAGGCGGCCGTAGTACTTGAACTTGGCCCCCTCGCAGACCGGGCAGTCGCTCCGGCCAGGCACGGGAGCCAGGAGGAGCGCGACGAGGGGCAGGATAATGAGTTGAAGTCTCATGAAGCACCTTCCAACGGGATTTGTCTCTAAGGATAAGGGGGTGATGGGCGGATGACAAGAAAAATATTGCCCGCCGGGGATTCCGGCTTCCCGGACATCACCCCCAATAATTCCTTGCATTTTAAAGCCCCTTCGTTAGGCTTCCCCCGATGTCCCCGGGGGGCCGGGGGCAACCCATCATCGCGAGGAGTCTATGACCAAACCAGCACGGGACCCCGGCGCCGTCGAGGAGATCCGGGACGGGATCATCGAAAAGGCCGTGAACATCCTGGCAGAGGAGGGCTTTGCCAGCCTCACCATGCGCCGTATCGCCTCGGTGACGCGGATGTCCGCCACTAATCTCTACAACTACTTCGCCAACAAAGATGAGATCTACATATCCATCCTGATCAAGGGATTCGAGAAGCTTTACGGAATATTCCTGGATGTGAGTCGGAGCACCGCCGAGCCCCGGGAGCGGGGGAAGCGGCTGATGAAGGCCTACCTGGAGTTCGGGATAGGGAACAGCCATTATTATGACATCATGTTCACCCGCCCGGCCCCGCGGTACAACGAATATAAGGGAACGCCCCTGGAGGCGATGGCCCAGGTGGAGATGGACTATTCCGTGAAGATCATTCAGATCACCGCCGACGCCGTGCGGGACGTGCTTACCCAGGACGGGATCGCCCCGGACGGGGAGGTGCTCGGGAGGCGTCTGTTGCAGGCCTGGGCGCTGGTGCACGGGCTCATCGTACTGCACAACAGCCGCATCGTGACCTATGTGTCGGAGGACGCCCGTTCCCTCTATGAGAAGGCCATCGACGAGGTGCTGGATCTGATGGGAGGGGACGGCTCTACTGCATGATCTCGGCGATCTCCGCCTGGGTGAGGACTCGCTTGTAGACCCGGACGTCGTCGAGATCGCCGGTGTAATAATAGCTTCCGAACCTTCCCAGGTAGAGGGAGGGGGATACGCTGTAGCTCCCGTAATTACCGCCCCCTATGGGTATCGGGTTGCCGTCAATGTACATGAGTATGGTGTCCGTGTTGCCGTTGCCCGTCACGGTGACATGCGCCCAGGTGCTGACGCTGAAGGGGGGATTGTTGATGTAAGCCGTGGTTCCTGCTCCCGAGAAGAAATAGAGCCTGGTGCTGTTGGCTAACCGGTAGATGTTCCAGGTTCCGATATTTCCGATGATGTGGTGCTCCGCCGTCAGGTCGGAAATCCTCATCCAGAAGGCGAGGGTCCAGGGATTGGACGGGCTGATGACGTTGCCCGCATTGGGCAGTTCAATGTATTCCGATGTCCCGCCGAAGGAGGCGTAACCCCCGAACTTGCCGCCGGATATGAACTGATAGGCCCCGTAGACGGTGCCGTCGTTGGCCGCTGTCATGGCGTCGAGGGGATTGCCGGAGGATTCGTCCAGGCGCCACCAGGAAACAGGGCCGGCTTCAAAGAGCTGTAAAACATCCCCGGAATTCAGGGCCCCGGAATAGATGCGCACGTCGTCCATGGCCCCGTTCAGGAAGCCCAGCGCGGTTCTCCCTACCCAGAGGCTTGTGCCCGCCGAGAGGGCCGTCAGGTTGGTCGTAAGGGTCTCGGGATTGCTGTTGAGATAGATCTCCACGGTGTTGTCGCTGTGGTGTACGTAGACCGCATGGATCCAGCGGTTCAGGGGAAGCATTGTCTGGCCCCGGGCACCGGTCCAATCGCCGTAGGCCTTGCTGAACCTCAGCCGGCCGTTGGAGTCCAGGCTCAGGGTAAAGGCCCCGTCGCATTCCAGGAAGGAGGTTTCCGTCACATTGGTGCGGAACCAGAAGGAGACGCTCCAGTCCCGGTCCGTGGTCAGGACAGAGGTGAGGGAGGTGCCGAAATCCAGGTAACTGCTGCTCCCGAATCCGGTGAGCGCCTGGGTGCCCACGACCCCCCTCTCGTAGGTGGGGCTGCTCACGGGGGTGCCGTTGACCGCGTTGCCCGAGGCGTCCTGGGCGTTGCCGTCCAGCTTCCAGTGGGCCAGAAGGACCGTGGAGGGCGCGGGCGGGGCGGGAACCGCCGGAGCTGACGTTTCGGCGGGAGGCGTCAGGGCGTCCGAGAAATCCTTTCTGCTGCATCCCGTCATCATCAGGCAGAGGATGAGAAGAGACCCGAGCATGCCCAGAGCCGTCCCCGGGGAGAGGGATGGCTTTACTCCGTTATCGTCATCCTTAAACATGTCTCCACCCTTTTGTGTCATAGCCCTCATTCTCATGGAAACGCGTATTGGTCATATCCTCAGCACCAATCTGTGGCGAACAGGGTAATTTACAAGTATAATATATACATTAATCGGCCGTTGTCAAAATAAATCCACATCGCGACAGGGCTCTTGTCGATGCTAACGAAAGGAAGAAGGGGAAGGCTGGGGATTTCGGTTGATGTCCGGGAGAGCGGAACGCGAAGAAAAACTGGAGCTTCCGACTCAATGGGATTCGGCTCCGGGCCATTGCTCTGGCCGTTATTACTCCTGCGGCCGTATTCTCCCATCGAACGAGTGAGAAGGATCAGGACAGGGCAACGGTTTATGCCTTCCCTGCGCCCCGGCCGGGCGGAGCCGGGGCGCAGGGATTCATATATCCTTATTTATGCAGGTTCCATTTGCCCCCGCCGGATGATTGACTGCCGGTGCCCCAGGTTCCGGACAGACGGGAACAATCGGAGGAAACCTTCCACCGCCCCTTGCCTCCAACGGCGGGTCCTTCGTACCAGGTATACCGGATGACATCGTCCTTCCGTACACCCTTGATCGTTCCCCTCTGCCATTTTCCCGTAACTTTATCATCAACCTGTTTGAGATGGACGACACCCCAGTCGCTCTGATAGGTCCCGTCGACGGTGCAATCCGACTCGCCCCGGACCGGCTCCATTCCTGTCAGGAAACAGAGAGCCGCAATGGCCAGCAAACTGATACTCAATTTAATGCGCATACATCCCTCCTCTTTGCGATTATCATCCGTCCCCCTCATTTCCGGCCGCCACCGCAAGGGTGGAGGTTCTCGATGGGAACGGATGTTGGATAAAGCAGAACGTGTTGTACGTTCTCACAAACTGTTTCGGGAGAAATATAGAGAACCTGCCCTGAGTTGTAAATAATGCAAAACAAACTAAAAATTTGATGGTAATTT
>CALCJG010000368.1 GCA_937967705.1 uncultured Spirochaetia bacterium | reverse complement strand
GCTCTTCCGATCTCCGCCGGAATTATCTGCAGCACGAGGCCCCGCGGCACTGTGACCCCCACCTGCACGGGGAGAACATGGAGATGCTGCGCTATTATAGAACCCTGGGCATGGATCATCTCTGGGAGAATAAAAAGTTCCTCGTAAACCCCCATCTCTACTTCGGAATGCTGCAGAAGGGACGGAAGAATCTCCTGCGCATGAAGGAGGCGGGGGTCCTCATCGGATGCGGGATCGACGCCGGGATGCCCCTGAGCTATTTCGGGGGGCTCTACAGGGAGATGGAGCTGCTGTCGCGCATAGGTTTCAAGCCTCTGGAGGTGCTGCAGACGGTTACCTGCAACAACGCGCGCATTCTGGGCCTGCAGGAGAGTATCGGCGCCGTTGAGGTCGGCAGGGAGGCGGATCTCGTACTGCTGGAAAAAAACCCTCTGAAGGACATCACCGCCTACCGTGAACCGCTGCTGGTCCTTAAGGAGGGCCGACTGGTTCACGGGAAAAAGGGGATGAATGTACCCCGTGCCCGTCCGGCGGGAAAACCCTGATTTCGGTTTCCTGAAAAATACCTGCGGGAAGGCACGGTCCCTTCAACGGGGGGGCAGATCCTGAAGTATGCGCAGAAAGGGTTCGGCACTGACGGAGATGGGGCCGAAGAAGGGATTGTCTAGGTGCACGATGAGCAGGAGGATCAGGGTTATCAGAACCGTGAGCATCGTGGTCATCAGTACCTGGGCCTTCAGGTTGGGGGCGCCGAAGAAGAAGGAGAAGGCTATGGTGATCCCTGCTCCCATGATGAGAACGAACCACATGAAACCCGGAATTACCGTCTGGCTGCTGGTGATACGCCGCTGCCGGGTGGACTGAAGATCGTTAAGTATTCCGAGGGACTGGGAGTGAATTGCGCTCTCATTGGCGCTACCCGAATTATGTACAATGAAAATCCGCCAGATCTCGGCCATATGGCCTTTCGTCTTACCACTCTCCAGGCCTTTCTCCATGAGAGGCCATTCCTCCTTGACCACTGAGGAAGTGTAACGGATCAGCTCATTCCTGGCCCGGGAACGGGTGGGATCGGAAAGACCCCCTGCCATCTGATATAGTGTCGTTATGGAACTCGCCTCAATGCGGATGGTATTCCGCCCCTCCTTGTACTCCTCATATACCGCCAGGGTCATAAAGGCCAGAAGTACGCTGTAAACCGCTCCGAGGACCGCGTAATTGAAGCCCGCCACCTCGTTGTTGTGTTTCAGACTTTCATGACGGTATATGCGGCGGATCATGACAGGTGTAAACCCGGCCAGGAATACAACAATGGCCAGGACCATGATGAGCGAGAGCCAGAGAGGCATTTTAAGGATAAGAGTACCCATTGATTTGTCCGTATCTTTTATAGGAGTTTGATGCCCCTGTACCGTGCTGCTTCAGGTACATGTTGAGATTCTAGGGATGATTTGCTTCTTTGTCAAGCGATAACCCGAAGAGAGGAACTTATAAAAAAAGTAACGAATCACGATTCTTTTCTTGACATTGCCGTGGAATGCACTATCTTGGCATATAGTTAGCAATCCTAACTATAATTGATCCCGTTAAGCCTTCAGTAGAGATCTGCTGGATCTGGCCAGAGAATAATAATTTCGGCAGGAGATGATCATGAAAAGGAAAATCATTAAAATTGACGAAAAACTATGCACCGGATGCGCCCTATGCATACCCAACTGCCCGGAAGGCGCCATTCAGATCATCGATGGGAAAGCGCGTCTGGTGAGCGATCTTTTCTGCGACGGGCTGGGGGCCTGCCTCGGGCATTGTCCGGAGGGGGCTATTACCGTCGAGGAGCGTGAGGCGGAGGCCTATGATGAAAAGCGGGTCATGGAAAACATCATCCTTCAGGGTGACGGAACCATAAGGGCACATCTGAAACATTTGCAGGAGCACAACGAGATTGAATACCTGAAGGATGCCCTGAAGGTTCTGGAAACAAGGGGGCTTGCCGATTCCTATAGGGAATTTGTCCCGAAACCGGCCCTGTCGAGACAGGAGATTGCCTCCTTCCAGGGATGTCCCGGGGCCCGCAGCCGGGAATTCCAGGCCGAAAGGAAAACGGTATCACCCCTGGATGATGCAACCTCGCTGGATTCCGAGCTTACCCAGTGGCCCGTGCAGTTGAAACTCATCAGCACCGCAGCGGCTTACTGGAAGGACGCCGACATCCTGATCGCGGCAGACTGCGTACCCTTCGCCTATGGCGATTTTCACAGGAGGTATCTGAAAGGGAAGAAGCTCATCATCTTCTGCCCCAAACTGGATACGGGACTGGAGGAATACGTCGACAAACTGACGGCCATCTTTTCCGGCAATAGTATCCAGTCCCTTACCATTCTCCACATGGAGGTTCCCTGCTGTTTCGGAGTCCGAAGGATCGTGGATGTGGCCATGGAGAGGGCCGGAAAGAGCATTCCGGTCGCCGACATAACCGTCTCCATAAATGGGGATGTCATTGACTGAATAATTATAACCGTAATGGTTAGGAGTACGAATAATAATCAGAGGAGGACGTTCATGTTCTGTTTTCAGTGTCAGGAAACATCGAAAAACACCGGGTGCACCCTGAAGGGGGTGTGCGGTAAATCATCGGAGGTATCCGATCTCCAGGATCTGCTGGTTTATTGCGCCAGGGGGATCGCACTCTGGGCCGCAAAGGCCGGGGAAATCGGGGTGGAGAACCCGGAAGCGGATCTTTTCGTTGCCGAGGCTCTTTTCACTACCATCACCAATGTCAACTTCGATCCGGAGAGGATAGAAACGATGATCGGCAAGGGCATCAGCCTGAGGGACAGCCTGCGGTCCGAATTCGAAAAGGCCTACAGATCCCTAAACGGCAGGGATTATGACGGGGAGATGCATGATGCGGCCGTATGGGTACCCGGATCGGAACGAAAGGACCTCCTGGCCAAGGCCGGGGAGGTGGGGGTTCTCGCTTGTGGAAATGAAGACATCCGATCGCTCAGGGAGCTTCTCATCTACGGGCTCAAGGGGATTGCCGCCTATACCGATCACGCCTATGTCTTAAAGTACGAAAACGGGGCTATTCTGGCCCACATCGAGAAGGCCCTGGCGGCTACTACGGACGACAGCCTCGGTGCAGAGGATCTGATCGGATTGGTCCTGGAAACCGGCAAGATGGCCGTTGAAGCGATGGCGCTCCTGGATCGGGCCAATACGGAAACCTACGGTCATCCGGAGATAACGGAGGTCTTTACGGGAACCATGGAGGGACCGGCCATCCTCGTGAGCGGGCACGATCTGCTGGACTTCGAGGAGATACTCAAACAGACGGAGAATACCGGCGTCCGGGTCTATACCCACGGTGAAATGCTCCCGGCCAACGCCTACCCGGCTTTCAAGAGATACGGGCATCTGGCGGGGAATTACGGCACCTCCTGGTATAATCAGCAGAAGGAGTTTGAGGAATTCAATGGGGCCATTATCATGACCACCAACTGCCTGCAAAAACCCCGCGACAGCTATTCGGACCGTATCTTCACAACAGGACTGGTGGCCTGGCCCGGCGTGAAGCATATTGCGGGAAGGAGCGGCAGCGGTCCCAAGGATTTCTCCCGGGTCGTTGCCAGGGCCAGGGAACTGGGGGGGCTGAAGGCCGTCGACGGGAAGAAGATCCTCAAGATCGGAAGAGCGTC
>CALCJG010000367.1 GCA_937967705.1 uncultured Spirochaetia bacterium | reverse complement strand
CTTGCCATCGCCGGTGAAATGATAGATGGCCGGGCCGTACTCATCCGAGATCATCAGCGACCCGTCCGACAGGCGAACGATGGCTTCCGGATCGAGACTGACGGCGCCGGTGGCCGCGCCCGGCAGGTCGGACCCGTTGTCCTTGTCGAGGGCGACCGGATCGAGGCCGCTCATCGGCTTGCCTGCCTTGTCCGTGAGCAGGAAGGTCTTGATCCGGTCCAGGAAACAGAGGCGGGCGCCGGCCTTCCGGTAGAACCGGTACTGATAATCCCAGAGATCCTCGCGGTGGTACCAGATGCCCCGGTGCGGGGCCACGGCGCCGACGGCGATCACCGTCTCCGCCAGGAGCCTCCCGGCCAGCATGGAGTTTTCCATACCGGAGCCTATCACCGGCACGGTCATGGCCGCCGCGTCCCCCAGGACGGCGTAGTTATGCCCCACCAGGAGCGGCAGGGGCCGGCGCAGGGGGATACGGGCGATCCGGCCGCCCCGGACGATCTTATCCCCGATGCCCGGATATGTCCGGCGCAGATAGGCCAGCACCCGGTCCACCGCCGCCCGGTCCAGGGGATCGATGGATCCCACGAGGACATCGCTGCTGCGCTCCAGGACGCGAACCCAGGCGATCCCCTTTATGCCGAGGGGCATGAGGTGAACGGGGAAATCATGCAGGGGGAGGGCTACCTCGTCCCGGATGTCGTAATAGGCCCGATAGACATGGATTACCTCTCCGGGGCCCATCCTTCGGAGTATGCCATAGCTCTCCGGCAGGGAGGTCCGCACCGGGCTGGCCATGCCGGCGGAATCGATCACCAGGGAGGCCCGGTGCTTTTTACCGCCGACCAGGAGGCCGGCAACCACCCCGGACTCCAGCAGGGGGCCTTTAACCTCGCTGCCGAAGTGAATCACCGCTCCGCGGTCCAGGGCAAACTTTATAAGATAGTCCAGGAGTTTTTTCCGGTCCATGACGATCTCACGCTCCGTCAGCTGCATGGCGGTGCGCAGGCGCTGTTTCCCGTCCGGGCTGAGGAAGGAAAAATCGGAGCAGCGTCCGTAGAGCTGCGGCGGAGGATCGGGAACGGCCGCCTGCCGGAAAGAGACGTAACGGAGGTTGTCGTGCCAGTCCCAGCCCATGTCGCTGCGGACCTTCCTTTCGAAGACCTCCACGCGGTATCCCGCGGCTGCCAGATGTCCCGCCGCCACCAGGCCGCCGTGACCGGCCCCGGCGATGAGTATACGGAGTTTCGTTTCTTTTTCGCCGGCTGCAAGAAAGCTCACCGGCAGGATCACTGCAATCGACATCAGCACAGCCCGCACAACTCTTCTTCTCAACACCATGATATCACCCTGCTTACTTAAGCGGACAGCGGGACCGCCGCTCGTATTGCCATCAGCCCTGATGACCAGCCCTGGCTTTCTGATTTTTAACGCCCTCGATGAGCGCCTGCACGCGGGTCTTGATCTGTCCCGTGGCGCCGCTGTTGAGTTCCCGGCTCAGTTTCAGCATCGGAACGCCGGCCTTTTCCAGCTCCTTCTTGTACAGATAGATGATCCCGGACCAGAGCGTGCAGAACTCCAGCTTGTCCAGGATCACGGCGTCCACGCGGAATTCCTTCAGGGCCTCGTTCATGAAATTCAGCCGGTTCCTGAAATCATCCACCATGCGGGGACAGGAAATACGCTTTAAATAGCGGAGGGCGATGGCCCTGAGGGGGGAATCGGTCCCCTCTTCCACGTTCCGGTCGAACTGCATGATGCCCAGGCAAGAATTGTCCCCCACGATGATGGCGCCGGAATCCTCGATCAGGTCCAGGAGCTCCCTCTCCTCGTGATACCCGGAACCGAGATAGATCCGAATGTCGGAGTCCCGGTTGACCTGCCGATCCTTTATCTCCTCCACGATTTTCTCCAGCATTTCGATGGAAACCTCCACCGGCAGCGAGGTAACAGCCAGCATGATCCCGGTAAACTCGCCCCCCTTGAGAGGAACGCTGTCATTCTTGCGCAGATTATAGATCCGGGAGATCAGATCACGCTGTCTGTTGTAGAGCCGGATGGAGTTTTCCAGAGCCTGATCGGTTATCGTTACACCGAAAGAAACCTCCATATTTTTTTTCCAGACCGCGAGCTCCCTCGTAAATTCCTCGACACAGATTTCGTCGCTCTTATGGGGAACGGACAGCATGTAGAGGAATTTCGGATCATGACCTGAGTGCATCCAGTTATCGTACATCCTCCTCAAATGGTCGCAGCTGTTCATGAAGATGACCCCGTCCAGAAAGGGGAACTCATTCTCCAGGGCCTTGTTGAAACACTGCCGCACGAAACTGCAGTTGACCGAGGAAAAATAGACATCGGATTTCACGGTTCCGTGGTTTTCCACGGCCCGCATGCGGTAGGGCACAAAACCGGCGGCATGGATCAATTCCTCGGGCACATAGGAGCAGAAATAGCCCAGAATTTTTTTCCCGCTTCTTCGGGCCTCATCGAGATAGGGATGAAAGGTTTTCTGTGACAGTTCCAGGATTTCCTTTAACATGATTATCGCCCCCACCCGTTGCTGACGAAAAAGTCCCTGATCTTCGTTTTCATTTCCGCCTCCGAATTGATCCTCTTGTCGTAGATGTCCACATCCAGAAACAGGACAGGAATGCCTCTTCGGCGGCACACGTCGATGATCAGTTTTTTTGCCGCGACGTTTCCCCTGCATCCCGTCGTGTTGTTCATGATAGCACAATCCGCCGAGTACTCATCGATATACTGCTCAAGTTCTTCGGTTATGAAGGTGGCATCCCCGTGGGTCTGCCGTATCATGCCTGTCATCAGGCGGTATTCGCCCAGCCCCCGTATCATGGCTTCCCGTGACGAGGTGTCGATATCCGGAATGAAGTTGGATCCCTCGTAATCGATGACGACGATGGCGCCGAAATGCTTCTCGATCCATTTGTAATAATCGAAGGCGGGAGGAACGGGGTCCCAGCATATCACCCGAACCCTTTCCTTCTCCTTCATTTTCCTGGTGGGTCTGGCCACTCTTTCCCGGGCGATTTCCAGGAGTTTGCCGGCCATGTTCACCGCATAGTCGGTTTCCGGTATGGTCATGTGCAGGGAAAAGGTGTTCTGAAGATACAGGGCCAGGTTGGGACTGGGGATGGCCCGGTGCAGGACAGTTACCTCCCGCAGGTATTTGTTGAAGGCGTTGATGTTTTCGACGGATTTTTTCAGCTTCTCCCAATCCAGCGGCCTGTTGAAGTGCTTCTCCAAAAAGGCGATCATGTCCCAGAGATTTTTGGCGTAGAAGTCCAGGTCTTCCTTCTCGCGGTGATAGGGAGCCTCGAGCACGTAGTGTTCCGCATCGGAGAGATAATGGAGTATCTGGTTGCTGGTTCGGGAGGAATCGCAGGGATGAGAAGCCGACACGTAGAGGGTTGGGGGCGGCATCTGCCGGTCGAGGATGGCCCCCATGGCCACGCGGTTGAGATTGCACATGTCGTAATCCAGCCCCTCCCCATCGGCCTTGTCGATCATCTCCATGGCGTAGTCGGAATTGTTGTTGAAGCTGAGCCGGTTGAAATGTACCGGCGAGGTCGTTTCGACATGGAAAGCCCTGATGATCTCCGAGGGAACGCTCCAGTCGTAGCAGACGATCGGCTCCCCCTTTTCATGGGCCTTCAGCAGGTTTTCCATCATCTCCACCATGGCGATGATATACCAGCGCATGGAGGCGAGCTCATCCGCCGTGGCCATCCCGCTTCCGAGACGCGCCAGCCCGAAACGGGTGTCCCTGTTCCCGGGGGTTTCTTTCTCGATCATGCGGGGCCCCAGGAGGTAGGTGAGCAAAAAGGCGGTCAATCGGGGAAATTTCAGCAGTCCGTATACCAGCCTGTTCGTCCTTATCGTCTTCCTCAGCAACATAAAATCTTTCTGGCTCATGAGACCCTCTCCTGTTTATTATGCTCTCCGGCCATCATGCCGGCCCTGGAATGTCAGCGTCGGTGAGCGATCACCGCGTCATCATCTCCTGATCGACGCACATTACCGTCCTCACAAAAGACCCTGTACTTCCAGAATACCCCTCAAAGCCACTAGGGAGGGGCTGTCGGATCTGATGTTCAGGGCAGACGTCCCGTCGGCATCCGACCGGCTGATGTTCTCATCCGCGGGTATGCTGCCGAAACAGGGTAACCGGCGATCCTCGATAAATTTCCTCAGATCCTCATGGGGTTTTTCCACACGGTTGAAGACCACACCGGTTTTCATGGGCCGCATGGCGGGGTTGTTGTTCATGGTTTCATAGGCCAGGACCGTCGTTTTGGCACCCCTGAGAGAGTTGTCGGTTACGAAGAGGGGATAATGAACGGTTTCGATCACCTGCCGGCTGATCTGCTCGATGCCAGCCTCG
Source organism: uncultured Spirochaetia bacterium (assembly GCA_937967705.1). Taxonomy (GTDB): domain Bacteria; phylum Spirochaetota; class UBA4802; order UBA4802; family JAGODF01; genus CALCJG01. The sequence goes on along the minus strand of CALCJG010000367.1, from coordinate 4,260 downwards.
GCATCGATGATGACCAGATCGAACCTGTCCGCCACCGATTTGATGGTCCACCTGAGCAGGTGGTTGACGGGACAGTAGCACCCCAGTGTGTCCGTATGTCCCATGACAAACATGCAGAATTCGCTAGACTCGTAGAGCGACTCCAGCAGGACGTAATCGACGATCTCATTCAGCTCTTCATCCTTCGCAGAGGTGGCCCTTTGCGCCCCTCGGATGATTTCCTCCCTCGCCTTGCCTATGGTCTTGAACCCATCGACCCCCAGCGCCGTCGCAAGACCCATGGCCGGATCCGCATCGATAAACAGAACCCTCATGTTCTTCTCGATGGCTATCTTGCCGGTCAGGGAGGAGAGGATGGTCTTCCCGGTTCCCCCTTTCCCGATGTAGGCGATGATCCTCGTATCCTCCATGCGTGCTCCTTACCCCATCCTCTTCTTCTTCAAGATGACCTCTCTGAGGGTATCGCAGGCGTTTTTGTCCTCGCAGGTTTCACAGTTCAGCTCGTCGCAGGTGACGACCCCCTCTGAAATCCAGCGGGCCTTCATGTTATCGCTGGCAATGATTCTCGCTGCATCGAATATCGGCTGAAACTCCCCGATGAGGACCTCATGGCCGGTCATCAGAATAATCTCCATACTCCGTATTTCCGGGAAGACCTCCGTATAAGCCTTGTGGAGACACTGCCCCATGACATAAAGGGAAAAACCCCTTCCCATAAGTTTTTTATCTATTCGTATCCATGTTTTCCCCGCCATGCTCCGGGTCATCAGCCCGGGGATCCTGTTGGTCAGGTTCTTGATCCTGTTCAGGTCGGACTCATCCACCTGCGATCCTTCCGCCAGCTCCAGCATGACGATCTGCAGGAAGGAGACGGATTGCCCCTCCAGCCCGGCAAGGTCGCTGCCCAGTATCCACAGCCTCTGCTCCAGGAGCCCTTTCCGTTCCGTCCAGAGAGCCATGCTGATGGAATCCTTCCGGGGCGCCCCCAGCTCCACGGAGGTATCCTCCGCCAGCACAATATATGCCTGCCTCCTGCCCGCTGCGGCATATCCCGCACGAAGACAGGCGTCCTCATCACCCAGAGGGTGAGCGGCAAAGGGATGCTCGCGAATCAGCCCCTGGACAATCCTGATGAGGTCCTGGTAATCCTTTCTCTGCAGTTCGGAAGAGTCCGCCATGGGATGAAGGCTTCCTAGGATCTTCCCTTGACGATGTGAGGGTTCAGGACTGGGATAAGGGCGGCTCCGTAGGCGGCCGCCATCTGAGGATCCAGATCCAGCATAAAAACCTCCCGTTTCAATTCCCTCTCGAGAAAACTCATGAAGGCGGGAATTCTCGTAACGCCGCCGGTCAGGACGATTTTGTCCCTCGCCTCGGATCGAACCAGCATGGATGAGGTTTTGGACACCACGGCGCCGATGAGCCCCGCCAGGACATCCTCCCTGCGCGCCCCCGTATTCACCTGCGAGATCACCTCGCTCTCCGCGAAGACGGCGCACCCGGAGGTCATCGCATAGGGGTTACTGGAGAGCAGGGCTATATCCGAAATCTCCCCCAGGGGTATCCCTATGGCGGTGGCGATGACTTCAATGAATTTACCGCTGCCGGCGGCGCATTTTTCCACTTCATAGAAATCCTGCACGTGACCCCGGTCATCCAGGCTGATGACATTGATAAAGAGTCCGCCGATATCGACGATGGTCCGGATCTCCGGATCCAGATGGAAAGCCGCACAGGCGATACAGGGGGCGATCCCGAGCTGATGCCGCCGCTCCCGGACCAGGCTAGCTCCGAAGCCGGTGGACACGACGCGGTTGATGCGAAAACCGCGGATGCCGGCCTTATTCAGGGCCTCCGATTTTACGGATTTCAGGGTATTCTTGAAGTTCTTTCCGATCTCCAGGCAGGAGCTTCCGATGATCTCGGTATCCCGTACCAGGCAGGCCTTTACGAATCTCGTTCCTATGTCGTAACCCAGGGATATCATCCTTCACCTCCCCGCAATCCGAAATCCGGAGGAGTGCCGTCCGTTTCGGCCGCGAAGACGGCGGCCCCGATGGCGCCCATCAGCTGGGCATCGACAGGGAGAGGCTTGAATTTCTTCTTTAGAATTTTCTCCAGCACAGACACCACCCCGACATTTTTAGACACCCCGCCGGTGATGCAGATGTTGTCCTCCAGGGTAAAGGCCCCGGCCATGGCGGCCACCCGTTTGGCGACGGAGGCGTTGATCCCATAGGCGATCTCAGCAATTTTTACATTACGGAAAAGAAGCTTCATCACCTCCAGCTCCATGAAGATGCTGCACTTATTGGTGATGACGATATGCTTTCTCCGCGCCTTCAGGGAGAGGGGACCGAGTTCCTGCAGTTCCGCTCCGATGTTTCTGGATAGTATCTCAAGCGACCGCCCTGTTCCGGCGGCGCATTTTTCATTCATCACGAAATTTCTGGTCATCCCCTTCTCGTCCACCAGGATGACCTTGCAGTCCTGACCGCCGATATCGATGATCGTGCGGATGCTGCCGTCGGCCCAGACGGCACCCCGTCCGTGGCAGGATATCTCGCTCATGTTCATCCGGGAGAAGGGGATATCGTACCGGCCGTAACCGGTACTGCAGACGGACTGCAGGTCTGAAAGCTGCAGTCCGCAGAGTCGAAGCGCCTCGTCCATCACCATACGGCTCGACTCCACCGGCGTCGCCCTGACCCCGGCAATACAGGAGGAAATAATCTCATTATCCTTCATGATGACCGCCTTGGCGGTCAGTGATCCCACATCGCAACCCGCTGTTATCATGTCCCTGTCCTGTCAGCCCATCATGGCTTATTTTCAATCGTGGTAGACCTAGCCCTTTTGCTATTGTTTGTCAACACTTTTGGAAAGAGTTTACATAAATATAACCATCACCAGCCGATGGTAAAAAAAGGCCCTGGCCGGCGTAAACTGCTTTGAGCCCGGCTCCTATTTTGAGTTTATCTTCGATCATCAGAATCTCTACGTCTTCCAGCCGGGGGACGCGGAAATAATCCTCGCGGATTCGGCAGGCAAAGCGATCCCCGTCACCTGGATAAGCTACGGCTACCGCCAGGGGGAGACTTACACCCAGCAGAGGATTATAAAAACTTCCAGGAAGCTCACCAGGGAGACAGTAGCGGGACCGGTTAAGGTAAGGATCACCCTCTTTAAGGCCTGCACCTTCACCTATTACATTTCCCTGTAGCGCAGTTTCCTGTCTTGTAACGGCCGGATATCCTCGCAGGGAGGAATACCGGAAGGTTACAGGGCATCATGGGGATTAAGGTAAATAAATTTTCAGAAAAAATCCCCCGTAGGCAGGAGATTTTCAGGTACGGTTTTATCCTGCAACTTCAGCTTTCTGCGGGCGCATTTTACCTTGTCAGTCCCCTTGCAGTAGAGAAGGATCGTGGCATCAGCCAGCGCCATGGAGTGATAGAGGGCAAATATCGGACACGCTGTCAAAAACTCACATTCTTTCGTACTATTCATATCCAATCGTCCTTTACATTAAGGAAGCCTTCCACAAGCTTTAAAAACATCCTCTTCCAAAACGAAGGCGGGTGAGAGACTTCCCCGGATAATCAGACCTCATATACATTATACATCACTCTTAGAACAAGGGCAACTGGAACCATCAAAGAAATTTCAAGAGATTGTAGAGGGCCGGCGGATGGAGTTCCCAGGTCAGGGACGAATCGATCCTGTCGGCGTTGTTGTGCTCGTTACACCACTTCTCGCCGTCTGCCATCATGCCTTTGATCCTGGGATGCCGCAGTATCTCCTTCAGGGACATATCTTTTACATTACCGATGGGCCTATCGATGTTCACGCAATCGATCACCGAACCGTCCGGATAAACCTCCAGGAACATCTTGGGGAAATGGCACCGGTACTGCCTCTTGCCGGCCAAAAAACTCCGGAAATATTTCTCCGTGTTCAGCAAAGGATAGCCCTTCTTTTTCGCATCAATCAAATATTCCGCCAGCTCACGGCGCGATGCTTCATCAATCCCTATGGTGGATTTCCGATTTTTGAAACCCTCCGATTCACGAAGATCGGTTTCAATAAAGTTGATGTATCCCCAGACATCGAGATCCTTCCAGATCTCGAGGATATCCCGGATCTCCTCATAATTGTCCCGAAGAGCCAGGCTGTTGACAAAGATCCTCAGTGCGGGATATTCCGAGCGTATAGATCGGAAGAGCACACGTCTGAACTCCAGTCACGAGTGGATATCTC
>CALCJG010000366.1 GCA_937967705.1 uncultured Spirochaetia bacterium | reverse complement strand
CTCTTCCGATCTTCATGTACTTGATATCCAGCCCCCGGTCCGTTTCCGTCCATTTTGAGAGATCGAAGAGCTTCCAGCCCGGAATACCCTTGGGGATCATGTTCTCCTGGGCCAGCCGGGTCATTATTATGTCTCTTTCTTCCGGCTTGACGAAGACCGAAGTCGTCCCCGTTGCTTTGTACTTGTAGCCCATCTCCTCGATCTTTTTGGTCACCTGCCCGAATTCATCCGCGGAGAGCTCCGAGAAGAGAATCACTTGAGGCTTTTCGCTAGAGACGGAGAAGAGCACGATGAAGGCGATGAGCACCACCCCCACCACCGATCCTATAATGATTTTCTTTGTGGTATCCAGCTTGCTGTAGATATCCCTGAACTGACTGATGAGTTTTTTAAAAAATTCGCCCATACACCCCTCCGGTTTGCGGCGGCAGATCGCCCCCTGAACGCAAAGCCCCCCCGGGAATCATCAATCCCCGCAGGACGGCATCTTTTCTGAGTTTAAAGAGACATAATACATTATGCCAGCAACAAAAAAAAATGTAAACATATTTTTTATTTTTGAGACAAATTTTTAAACAATAGAATCCCTCTTCCTTTGGCGGCATCAGTCTCCCGGGCCAAGAGCCCGGGAGACTTTCGATCCGTTGCAGATTACGGGAACGGAGGCTATCTGAGGTTCATGAGTTCACGGTAGGTCTTAATGGCCTCGTCACGGATTGTACGGGTGAAGGTCAGAGCCATTTCGGCCTTCTGCATGGCGATCATCACCGTATGCACATTGACCGATTCCGGATCATGAATCATCTTCGCATTCAGATCCTCCGCGTCAGCCTGCATGTCGTTCACCTTCCCCAGAGCCTTGAAAAGAGCGTCAGAAAAGGAGCCGGCAACATTATCACTGGCATCCGGCCGAGGTGCCTCGGAAAAATGCCGGGGATTCATCTGCGTCAGTTTGACATCAAGGCCCGGATAGCCGGATGTGTTGATCGGATTCATGCTATGCTCCTGTATCGCTCGTTGTTGTGACACTCCCCGTCTTTCATCCGGGGCGTATCGCTCTGGAACTCCTTGACTCCTTTTTCCTTCCTCAGTACATCCTTGTACGAAAGGTCGTGGGTCAGGCATCTTTCCATCCTGCCCAGGGTTTCATTCTTCATCGCTCAACCTCCTTTAATTTAAGCGGTGATGCGCCCGATTTCGAGGGCTTTGCTAAACATCGTTTTATCGTTATTGATCATCATGACATTGGCCTCGTACGCCCGGGAAGCCGAGATCAGATCCGTCATCTCGGTAACCACGTTCACGTTGGGCATCTCCACGTATCCCTTCTTGGGTCCGATCTTGATGGCATCGGGATGATCTGGGTCATAGACCAGCCGGAAGGGGGATTTGTCCTCCTCTATCTTGACCACCCGTACGCCCTTTCCGTCTCCATGTTCTATCCTTCCCGGCACCAGGGGCGATTTGTACTGCGGCCGTATATTTACGGGAGCGAATATCACCCTCCGCCGTTTGTAAGGTCCCCCATCGGGCGTGCGGGTGGTTACAGCATTGGCCACATTGTTGCTGATGACATCCATCCGGAGGCGCTGCGCCGAGAGTCCCGAGGACGCTATATTGAAGCTGTCAAACATGCCCATCTAAATCACCTCTTTATTCGGTCCTCATGGCCGATTTCAGGAGACGGAAGTTGTGGCTAATGCTGGTCACCAGGGCGTTATAGCGCATCTGATTCTTGGCCGCATCCACCATCTCCTTTTCGATATCCACATTATTGCCGTCATTCCTGTATGTCGTATTGTAATCGAGATTTACCCGGGAGTTTACCGACCGGATGTCCCGGTCCAGATAGAAGGGGATATGCCTCTGATCAGTCATGAGGGCCTGACATCGGTTATCCCTGTTCTCATTCTCCCTTATGACCCTCTGCAGTTCGCTCTCGAAGTTTACCTCGCTCCTCTTGAAATGCGGAACGTCCACGTTGGCGATGTTGTTGGCGATGACCTTCTTCCGCAGGCTCTCAACATCCATGGTTTTTTCCAGAAGATAGTTGAGCCGCCCCATTCCGGTGTTTTCAAACATAGTCGTACTTCCTCTCCGTGCCTTTACCTGGGTTTCCTTAGTTATTAGATCGGTATAATGAAAAAAAGCATGAGATTTTTTTTATGCGACATAAGAATAATTATTTACGGCGACAGATCCGCAGGGCGTACGAAGGGCGCTGTTGGCGGGGGGTATCTTCAATCTGCTTTCACTATTTGAATTTTGATGACTTTTTATTATTAATCTTGTAATAATTCTTATTAGTTATTAATATTATAGCAGATATAGAAAGATTCCGACTTATCCGCAGGTTTTGAAGATTTTTTCCCTGAAAACGCTTGTAAAGCCATAAATAGACCGGGGCATGAAAGAAAAGAGAAACCATAAGCTCAGGGGTGGGTTATCCCCCAAAAGAACCTCCCCCCATCCCCTTACGGGGGATATCTCTCAGGCTACATTACAGGCCCTGGGCATCGGCAAGCACGGAAGCGTAATCGTCATCGATCCGGGCGGGAAGCTGATCTATGCCAGCTCCTCCTTCGGACATCTCCTCGAAAGAGAGCCCATCGACCTCATCAATACCCGCATGGAACAGCTCGCACATGAGATGGACAGACCCAGGGTGCTGCGTTTCCTCCAGGAGCTTCAAGACAAAAAGGCGGATACAGAGCCGCATGAATGGCGCCTCCTGAATCGAAGAGGGGAACCCATAACCGTATTGACCACGGGAATTAACGAGATGGATAATCCCCACATCCAGGGACTACTGCTCCGGATGAGGAAAAAGGCGAACCAGGACATCACCCTCCCCTTTCATGAAGCTGACGTGATTCTGAAGGCCCTGCTGGAAAGTACGGCGTCTTCCATAATCCTCATCCAGGACGGCAGGATCCGTTATGCCAATCCGGTAACGTCAGAATACACCGGATACACCTGCACGGAGCTTCAGGGCATGGCCCTTGCGGAGATCATCCATCCCGACCAGCGAAAACAGGTAGAGGAGAGCGTGGAACGCCGCCTCGCCGGAGACCGCTCCCGCGACCATACCGTATTCCAGATCATTTCCAGGGACGGCAGCGTACGATGGGGAGATTTCATTGCCATAGAGCTGACCCTCGAGGGAAGGCCCGCCCTGGTGGCCACAGGCCATGACATCACCCGGTTCCGGGAGGCCGAGGAGAAGCTCAGGGAGGAATGGTCCCGGCTCTATACGATCTTCAACAGCATCAACGAGCTGATTTACGTGGCCGACCCCTATAATCACGAGATACTCTTTGCCAACCAGACCTTTCGGGAACGCATAGGCCGGGACCCGTCCGGCTCCATCTGCTACGAGGCCCTCCACAGGAGGGATTCCCCCTGTCCCTACTGCACCAACGAAATCATACTCCATAACAATTACCAGGTGCATCAGTGGGAGCACTACAACAGCGGCATGAAACGGCATTATCTGATCTTCGACCGGCTGATCAAATGGCCGGACGGCCGGGACGTCCGGTTCGAGATCGCCATAGACCATACCGGATACCGGCAGGCCCGGGAGGACCTGCTGCGGGAAATGGAGAGGCTGTCCATCACCCTGCGCTCCATAGCCGACGGCGTCATAACCACAGACGCGGAGGAGAAGGTGCTCCTCCTCAATCCGGCCGCCGAGAGGATCACGGGCTTCGGCGAAAAGGATGCCTTCGGCATGCCGCTGGACAGGGTTTTTTCCATTGCAAGCGTTCAAATCAGGGATGTCCCCCTTCATCCCCTCACGGACATCAACGGGCAATACGCCCCGATGGAGTTTCTGGACGATATTATACTCAGAGACCGGAAGGGTGATGAGAAACTGATCGAATACAGCGCCGCCGCCATCCGGGACACAGAGGACAACAACATCGGCTACATCATCATCTTCCGGGACATCACCGAGAAGAAGCGGATCGAGGAGGGAATGTTCAAGGCGCAGAAGCTGGAATCCATCGGCATACTGGCGGGGGGGATAGCGCATGACTTCAATAATATCCTTACAGCCATCATGGGCAACATATCCCTGGCCAAGATGTTCGCCAATCCCGACGACAAGATCTACAACCGCCTGTCGGAGGCGGAAAAGTCCTTTGCCCGGGCCACAGAGCTGACGCAGCAGCTGCTCACCTTCTCCCGGGGAGGAACCCCGGTCAAGAGGGCCCTGAACACATCTGATCTGCTCCACCGGACCAGCAGTTTTACGCTGAGCGGCACCGACGTCAGCTATGATATACTCGTTGCAGACGACCTCTGGCCCATCGAGGCGGATGAGGGACAGATGGGACAGGTGATCAGCAACCTCCTCCTCAACGCCCAGCAGTCCATGCCGGAGAGGGGAAAAATCACGGTCAGGGCGGGGAATATGCCGCTGGATTCCATCCCCCCGGCCGTACGGAGGGACATTCCCGGCGGCACGGACCGTTATGTGATGATATCCATTAAGGATCACGGCTCCGGCATATCAGAGGACATTATCAAGAATATTTTCGATCCCTATTTCACCACCAAACCCAGAGGGCTGGGACTGGGACTGGCCACAAGTTTTTCCATCATCAAAAAGCACGGCGGTCACATCACCGTCGAGTCCAAACCGGGAGAGGGGACCCTTTTTGCCCTGTATCTCCCCGCCGCCAAAACGCCTCCTAGGGAGGAAGAGAGCACCAGCGCAGAATCCCATGAAACCAAGGGCACCGTTCTGGTCATGGACGATGATGAGAACATCCTCACGGTGGCGGGCAGTTTCCTGAAACATCTGGGTTACAGCGTTGAATTCGCCCGCAACGGCGAAGAGGCGATGGAGGCATACATGAAAAACCACCGGGAAGGAAGATCCTATGACGCTGTCATCATGGATCTGACCATCCGGGGGGGGATGGGCGGCCGCGAGTGCCTCCAGAAGCTCATCAGGATACACCCCGATATAAAGGCCATCGTCTCCAGCGGATACTCCAACGATCCGGTGATGGCTAATTTCAGGAAGTACGGATTCAGGGGGATGCTGTCCAAACCCTACAACATAGACGATATGGGCCGCATTTTAAGCAAGGTCATCCTCTCAAAAGATTAAACCGCCCCGCCCAAACGTTCGATAATAAAAAGAGCCCCATGAGCGCTATCCCCTAAAGGAGCCTTCGTGAAAGCCTTATGAGTTCCAAACAGAAAATTGTCATCCTGGGATTTTTCATCAGCATCCTGCTGCTGCTTATCTATATTCTGATCCGACCGGGCATGCTGGAGGAAAAATACGTCGCCGGCCTGAACGTCCGAGCGGACAGAATAGCCTCACTCATGAGGGATTTTGAAAAGAACAAGAACCTGCAGGACAGGGATCTCGCCAGGTTTCAGAAACTGGTGGGCGGTGAATTCGGCCCCATCACCTTCCTTGCTCTGGCCGACCGCAACAACCGCGTAATGAACCGGGAGAGGCTTAAGACCTCCAGCGAATTCATCGATTCCGTAATCTATTCCTTTGAACAGAACAGGCTGCAGCCCGGACCGGAAAAACCCTACTTCGCTCGCTATTTCGATAAAAGAAAGCATTACATCTTCATCAAAGGACTTCCTGACGGCCAGATACTCCTGGTATTCCCCTTCGTACTCACCAGGAATCTCATCATACAATTTACCCTGGAGGTCATCCTCATTCTGCTGATAGCCCTGATGATCACGACAGCCATCTACCTGCTCCTCTACCGGACAGGCAGGATACAGGAAACCGAGGAGGGAAAGATCGTGGATATTGGCCGCAGGGAGAGGGCCGTTCCCAAATCCGGGGAAAAGATTTCCCGCGAGGTGACCAATCTCGCCGCGGAGGCTCTCAGGGATTACGTCTTTGATCTCTTCCGCACCCTGGAGCTGTCCTACGACCCCGAGGTTTTGGCCCTTTATCTGGCTAACCGGGACTCTGTCAAGATGGAAAAACGCTTCGAGCTTAAGGGAAAGGTCTTTCTGAAAATAGAGGCCAACGACTTTGACGTACTTCAGCTTGACAATGAAATCGGAAGGGAACTGAAGAAGGGCTCCACCCTGATCCTGGACGGGAGCCGCAGGGTCATGATCCCCATCCTCTACCGGAACGCCCTTCTCGGATGCATCAACCTCTACCGCAGCGCGGGCCTTACCGGTCCAGAAGTGAACGAGATCAAGGCCCAGCTGGAGAAGATCGCCCCCTTCATGAGCGAATTCATCTTCCTGCACGATGTCGTGGTCAACAAGGAAACAGGGCTTTACGGCAAACCCTACTTTCATCTGAAATATAACGAGCAGAAGAAACTCCATATTAAAAACGGTACGGATTTCTCCGTTCTCCTCATCTCCCCCCTGAAAAGGGAGATGGAACTCACACAGGAACAGCAGAACAGCCTCAGTAAAACGATCGCCGGCAAAATCCTCGAACACCTGCAGGCGGACGACGTCGTATGCCAGTATGACGACCTGTTCGCCGTCCTGATGCCCCAGAAGGACCTCAATACCGCCGTGACCCAGGGAGAGGTCATCCGGGATGCGCTTCTCAGCCTCAAAATACGGATTGAGAAGGGATTCACCCTGGAACTCCAGCCGTCCATGGGAGCGGCATCCGCCGCAGGGATGGAGGGAAGAGGGGATACCCTGGAGGCTGCAGAAGAGTATATGTCCTATGCCAGAACCCTGGAGGGCAGCCAGATCCATTACGCCAGCATAAGGACGATATAAACAGAAAAATTACCCCGCCCGGGGAAATTGTTCTTGATCACAGGCGACGCACATGTCATATACCCACGGGAATACATGGTTATGGTGATGCAGATGAAGAAGTTAACCCTGTCAGCGGTGATCCTGCTCCTTACCTCGGGCCTATTGTTTGCCGAAGCCCGCATTGAGTTCGTCAAGACCCTCCACGATTTCGGCAAGGTTGAGCAGAGAAGCATCGTGAAACACGTTTTCGAGTTCCGGAACACCGGAACCGAGCCCCTCGTCATCAGCAAGTTGGAAGCGGGGTGAGGCTGCACCGGAGCCCTTCTCTCGGAGAAGGAAATCCCTGCCGGCGGCACGGGAAAGATTGAAGTCAGCTTCAACACAGGCTACCGAAAGGGACGGGTCATTAAAACGGTTTTCGTCCATACCAACGACCCCGCGAAAAAAATCGTAGAAGTCAAGGTCAAGGCCTATGTGCTGAGCGCAGAAAGCGAATAAACGATATGAATGCATTTAAAACATGAATCCCTACGCCCCAAGACCTGGAAGGACGACCCTGCCGGGCTTTCCCCTGCCCCTGGGGGTAACCCTCGACAGAAACGGCGCCCAGTTTTCCCTCTTCTCCCGTCATGCCACCGGCGTGACGCTGGTCCTCTTTGAATCCGACGATCCGACAAGCCCCTTTGAGGAGATCCGCCTCAATCCTGACATGAACAAAACCGGGGACATCTGGCACATCTGGGTCCCCCACATCAGGGAGGGACAGCTTTACGGTTACCGCGTGGAGGGACCCTACGAGCCGGAACAGGGCTACCGGTACAACCCCTTCAAGCTGGTCCTCGATCCCTACACCCGGGCGGTTTCTGGCAATTTCCGGTGGAATCTCTCCGACGCCCGCGGGTACGACCCCCACTCATCCCTGGTGGACCTGTCCCATTCCGCCCTGGATAGCGCACCGGGAGCCCCCAAGTGCATCGTTGTAAAAAACGAGATGGACTGGATGGACCGCCCCCTGAACACCCCCCTGCAGGAATCCATCATCTACGAGCTTCATATCAAAGGCTTTACTCATCACCCCAGCTCCGGTGTCGAATCCCCGGGCACCTTCAGGGGACTGGTGGAAAAGATCCCCTATCTCAAGGAACTGGGTGTAACGGCCGTGGAGCTGATGCCCATTCAGGAGTTCGACGAGGAGGAGAATATCAACAGGAACCCCCTGACCGGGGAGAAGCTGAAAAACTACTGGGGCTACAGCACCATCACCTTCATGGCCCCCAAGGGACTTTACTCGTCTTCGGGACGCATGGGGGAACAGGTAAGGGAATTCAAGGAGACCGTGAGGATGCTCCACAAGGCGGGAATCGAGGTCATCCTCGACATCGTTTTCAACCACACGGCGGAAGGCGATCACATGGGCCCCACCCTCTGCTTCCGGGGCATTGACAATCCCATCTACTACATCCTGGAGACGGACAGGAGATTCTACAAAAATTTTTCCGGATGCGGAAACACATTCAACTGCAACCATCCCATCGTCCGGGACTTTATCCTGGACTGCCTCAAACACTGGGTTATGGAGATGCACGTGGACGGTTTCCGTTTCGACCTGGCCTCCATACTGGGACGCGACCAGGACGGCAATATCCTGAGCAACCCCCCCCTGCTGGAAAAGATCGCCGAGGACCCCATACTCCGCAACACCAAGATCATCGCCGAGGCCTGGGACGCCGGAGGGGCCTACCAGGTAGGGGATTTCCCCGGCCGGTGGGCCGAGTGGAACGGCAAATACCGCGACGATGTGCGGAAGTTCTGGCGGGGCGATCCCAACACCGTGGGATACTTCGCCACCCGGATCACCGGAAGTTCTGACATGTACGGCGGCAAGGGCCCCTACCACAGCATCAACTTCATCACCTGCCATGACGGTTTCACCCTGAACGATCTGGTCAGCTTCAACGAGAAGCATAACTGGGAGAACGGGGAGGAGAACCGGGACGGGGAGAACAACAACCTGAGTTATAATTACGGCCTGGAGGGTCTGCAGGCGACCCCGTATATCGAAAGGATTCGCCAGCGCCAGATCAAGAACCTTCTGGCCACCCTATTCCTCTCCCAGGGGGTCCCCATGATCCTGGCCGGGGATGAATTCCGACGCACTCAGAGAGGGAACAACAATACCTACTGCCAGGACAACGAGATATCCTGGATGGACTGGAGCTATCGGGAGACCCATTCAGGACTTTTCCGTTTCATGCGCCGGCTGATAGAGTTCCGCAGGGAACACGTAATCCTTCGGAAGAGCACCTTCTTTACGGGGACCGCCGGCAACGGTTTCCTCCATCCGGACATCACCTGGCACGGCCCTTATGCCTATTCCCCCGACTGGAGTCCCGCCAGCCATGTCATAGCCTGTCTCATCAACGGGGAGTACGCCCTCTTGGAAAATGCCTCCAGGGATGCGGATCTCTATTTCATCTTCAACGCCTCCCATTACAGCAGATATTTCGAAATACCCCCGTCACCATCCGAAAGGCCCTGGAAAAGGAAGATAGACACCCACCTCGAATCCCCCGATGATTTTCTCGAAAAGGGAGCCGAGACCCCTGTGACGGAAAACCGATATTATGTGCACCGCTTATCCACTGTCGTTCTGATAGCGGGATAGCGCAGGGGACATTTTATCGTGATCCGCCCGCCGGGATTTGACGAAATAGAGGTATAACGCTATATTTCTATAGGACCGCAGAGACCGCAAGGCCCAGGTCGTTGATTTGATGAATTGAGGAACAAACAGGTTTTACCGGAAGAGACGGAATGGATATATTTCTGATCATACTGCTGCTGCTTATCCTGATGATCGCCGCGTGGGCCCTTCTGGGAAAGGGGGACGGCTCGGAGGAGGAGAAGGATGCGGCCCCGCCGGAAAAGATCTTCCGCCGCAGGGCCACCGACGCTGAAATCGAGGAGCAGTTCCCGGAACAGAGGGATACACCCCGGCGAAGGAAAACGGATGCCGGCGAGGAATCCCTGGAGGGCGGCCATCATGAGGTGGATGACAGCTTCAGCCTGCCCTACACTGCGGATGAGATCGTTTCGGATACATCCCGGTTCCGAATCTTCAAGAGAACCCTCATCAATTCGGAAATCTACGCCCAGAAGGGGGATTTCAACACGGCCATATCCCTCTACGAAGGGGTCAACGAACGCATCAATGACCTCAATACCAACAATAAAATCGACGCCAACATCCATTATCTGAAAAACTACAAATCCCACCACGAGGAGATCAAGAAAGAGAAGAAGATGATGGAGCAGAAGCTCCGGGAGAAGAAAGGAAGCGAGATCAAGGTTTCCATCGACGGACCTCTTACAATCCCCGACAAGATACAGATCGGCTTTGCCGCCCCGTCTCCCCCGCCACCGCCCGAATCCGTCCCTTCCCCCAGGGGTGGCGGCTCCCTGGATGTGGACAGCCTGGTGGAGAGAATTACGAGAAAGCTCCTGGAATCGAAGATTCTGGACAAGGAGAGGGAAGAAGAGGTACACCGCTACCGAAAGGAGATCGACAGTCTCAAGGAAAACCTGAGTAATCTTATTCAATACCGCGATGAGATCGAATCGCGTTTTGACTCCCACAAGGACGGCAGGGACCTTGCCCTGACCCGGGAAAAGGATGCGGAGATAGCCCGGTTGAAATCGGAATTCGAAGGACTGAACCAGAAAATACAGTGCCTCAGCCAGGAGAAGGAAGAAACCCTTAAATATCTCGACGATCTCAAGGCCGGACAGAAGGAGGCCGTCCCGGATTCCCTGGACAGCGGTGCAACATCAGCGGCCGAAAGGGAGAAGGAGGAGCAACAGACCCGCCGGATGATACAGGACAGCATGAGTCAGGTCAACACCCTGAGGGAAGAGGTCCGCAAACTGAGCGAGACCTTCAGCACGGTTCCTGTCATGACACCGGTGGCGGAAACAGACAAGAAGCCCTCGATAACCGAAGCGCGTTATACCTCCCCCATACCGGTCACTCTGGATCCGAAACCCATCCTGGAAATTTTGGAGAAAATCCCCACACGGCAAACCTCCCCCCCCAGAGCGATGGAGATCCCCGGGGATATCCCCTTGATGGGGGAAGAAACCGGGGAAAAGGTTCACGGGACAGAGCCATCCCTCCCCTCGAGGCCCTCGGGCAGGGATGGAGAGAAACCCAGGGAAAGACGGGAGCCCTCACAAGCCGGTGAGAAGGAAAAGGCCCCCTCGACAGGCGCTTCATCGCCCTCCAGAAAGACAGAGGAGGAGAAGGGAATAAAGGAGAATATTGCCCGGGAAGAGGTGGAAGGCCGTGAGGAATTCGAGCTTCTGAAGGAATACGGGAAGGATCAGTATGACGACAGCCTCTCGGACGAGGACATCTTCTCCAAGATACTGGAAGACGATAAACAGAAGACGGAAGAGGACATAGAGATACTGGGCGACACACGGCAGGACCGCGAATTCCAGTATGACATCACCGACAAGGATTTCGATAAGAAAATGCAGGAGGAGGAAAACTTCTATAAGAAATTTCTCCAGCACAACAAACGCAAGAAGAAAGAGCTGCCCATCCTCAAGGTAAGCTATGATTTCACACGGCTTCCCGACGAGTTCAGCCTCTCACGGGATAAGAACATTCTGGAATACTCCTTTTATAAGTATAAACCGATGCTGGAGAGGGCCGGCGATTTCATCAAGAAGCGCAGGGTCCGAGACGCCATCAACTATTACAAGGTTGTGATGTCCCAGAACATCCCCCCCGAGTTCAAGTCCATGATAAGGAAAAACATCAACGATTTGACGGAATATCTGGAAAAGTACCTGACAGCCGATTGACAGACAACCCCCAATATCTGACTAAAACTTCTTGACGCTCTTCCAGGATCTGGTTACATTGATTCCATGGATATCGGCAGCGCATCTTACATTCAGCAGCAGGGCATCGGCACCTTGCGGAAATTCCGCAGGGAAGTGATTCTCCCGCCCCTGAGGAATCCCTCCGAAGAAGATCCCATAAACCCGGTAAAAGCCTTTGCCAGGGATGTGCGGCTTCCCAATCTTATAAAAGAATTCAAGGACCAGAAGGATATCATGGAACCGATGAAAAGATTCGGGTCGGATATTCAAAGAATACAGAGGCCGGCGCGGCAGACCGTTGATGTTCTGGCACCCATGAAACGTTTCGCAAAAGAGGTCAGACCTCCGGGATACGAGAATTCCCCCTACACAATCGCCCTGGGAAAAACCCCTGCCGGCTGGTATGACGACTCGCAAAACATCAGTATGGACTATCTGAAGAGGGCGGTGGAAGCCTATCGAAAAGAACAGGCCCAGGGGCCCATATCTCTCATTCCGCGCCCCGGCAGCCCCATCTCCCTGGCCTGAACCGCCCCATCCCCGTAAAAAAAGGTCTCATACCGCATCGAATAACCTGCAAGGGATTCCCGGTTTCCTTCAGTAACGGCCGGTCCCTGGGAAAAGAAAATCCTTGATATTATTATATGAAATGCCGATTTTAAAAAGTGGAAAAGGCATATAAATCCTGCGGGAAAGTGTTTTTTTCCGGGGGATCTGATATTCGCTTGATTAATTAGGCCGGTCATAATAATTTATAGAGGGACAACCCCCATCGCGCAGTGGTCTGGGAATTGTTATAGAAAAAGGGATACAGATGGTATCGACTCAATTCAAGGTTGAAAACTACGTAGCGAACTCCTTTATTACCGTTGAAGGGAAGAAGAACTCCAACAATTTCTATATTGTCCGAAGCGGCAAGGTCAAGGTGGCCAAGGAGAACCCCCTGGTAGGGGAAGAACCTTCCCGGTTCTGCGGTCCCGGTGATTTTTTCGGTGTCATATCCTGCATGAGCGGGCATGCCCGAACGGAAACGGCCGTAGCCATGACCAACGTGTCACTGATTTCTGTGGAGAAAGAGCAGTTCGGCATTCTGATTCAGAAAAATCCTGCCGTGGCCATGAAGATCATCCGTTTTTTCAGCCGGAAGCTGCGCGATTACGACAATGCCATCACGCGATTGACCTTTAAGAACACCGTCGAAGAGGACCCCTCCCATCTCTTCAATATAGCAGAGTATTACTTCAAACAGCGGGCGCTCAATCATGCCATGTACGCCTATCAGCGTTTCCTTCAGTACTGCCCCAACGATCCCAACAGGGACACGGCGATGCAGAAACTCAAAGCGATGAAGGCCCCTTATAAAGTCCCGGAAAATCCCCAGTTGAACTCCCTGACCCGTTCCTTCAAGGACAACACGATGATCTTCTGCGAAAACGAGCCGGGGAATGAACTCTACATCATACAGAGCGGAAAGGTCAAGATTACCAAGATCGTCGACGAGGAGGTCCTGCTGGCCGTTCTCAAGCAGGGTGACATATTCGGTGAGATGTCCCTGCTGGACAACCGTCCGCGCAGCGCCTCGGCCATCACCTTCGGGGATGTCACCATACTTGCCATCAACAAGTCGAACTTTGAGGGAATGGTTCAGGCACAGCCGCAGCTGGCCACCAGGCTCATTCAGCTTCTGAGCGAACGGCTCTGGATCGCCTACCGGCAGCTGGAAAACCTGATGATCAACGAACCCCTGGGCCGCATTTACGATACACTGCTGATACAAGTCGAGAAACAGAAGATCAAAATCGGCCCCCGGCAGCCCCATAACTTCGAATTCGGCACGAAGGAGCTGTTGAAAATGGTGGGACTGCCGCAGGAGAAGGGGGAAACCCTGATCGTCCAGCTTCTGGACGACAAGCATTTCCGGCTGGAAGACGGCAAGATCATGTGCACTGACATGGAAGAGCTGGAAAAGACCGTTAGTTTTTACAAAAAGAAATCCGCCATGGAAAGAAAGCGTGAAGCTGCTAAAAATATCTAGAATCA
Organism: uncultured Spirochaetia bacterium; assembly: GCA_937967705.1. Lineage (GTDB taxonomy): Bacteria > Spirochaetota > UBA4802 > UBA4802 > JAGODF01 > CALCJG01. Next base: position 2,058 of record CALCJG010000366.1, on the reverse strand, counting down.
TCGTCATCATCATTCTCTTGATCTTAACACTTATTGCAGCGGGGGCTGCATTATTTATTTATTTTTACCCCCGTGATCAGCTCCTCAAGGTCATCCTCAAGAGAACGGAATCTTCCATCAGCCGCAAGGTATCCGCATCGGAGCTTAAATACAGCCTGAGGGGCATAGTTCTCCGCAAAATCCGCATCTACGACGGGATGACGGAAACCGACGGCCTCCTTGCCGACGCCGACGAAGCGCGGGTCAAGCTGTCCCTGTACGATCTTCTCAACAAGGAGATAAACATCACCTTCATACAGATCGACCACATGAACATCAACATCAAGTATGACAGGGAGCAGTCCAACCTGGGGCGTTTCATCAGGGAACTCAACCGGAAGAGATCCGATACAACCTATTCCACAAATCTGTCCCATATCGTTCTGGAGAAGGCCCGTATCAACCTTAAGAACCCTCCGGCGTATCTTAAACCCCTCGAGGGACTCTATGTGATCGATACCGTTATGGACTTTTCCGGCAAACAGGGCATTTTCTTCCGGGACATAAGAATCGTCCTTCCCGAGAAGCGGGGTGTCATAACTTCAGATCTGGTGCTCACCTTTCCCCAGGAGGGATTCCTTCTCAAGGGAGAGGCCCGTCTGGACAGATGCCAGCTTCCCTGGGTCTACCGCTGGGGGAACAACCTCTCCCTCCCCTTCCTGAACTTCGCCGGTATCGTCAAGGATCTCCAGATACGTAGAACCTCTGTCCGGGGGAAAGCCAGAGGCGCCTCCAATCTGACCAACGGCAGGACTCTCAACGTCGACGGGAGCTGTGTCGTCGATTTCAGCCGTGATGAGCTTACGATAGTCACGATTACCGATACGGAAGGGTCTGTAAGGGATTCCAAGGTTCTCCTCAAGGAGCTTATCATACCCACAAAGGGGGATATCCGCAGAATGGCCCTCTCCCGGCTGGAGGTGGATCTTGCCGATACCCGCAACCTGCTTCCCTTCATCCCCCCGGGTGCCTTTGGTAATATTAGTGGAAGCTTTACCTTTGAACGGAACGTTTACTGGATGAACCTGGAGCTCAAGGACGCGGGGGTCGACCGGGATTCCGGCCTGATCAGCGACATCAACGATACCTTTACGATGAAGGCCAACGTATTCAGAAAGGAAAACCTGAAAATGAAGGTGATGGACAATCCCTGCACCGTTTCCCTCGCTTCCACGGACGGCAAACTGCGGAAGATGATCGTAAACCTGAAGGCCGGAAAATTCAAGATACCTGAAACCTCCTCCGGGGAATCCGGAGGACGCCCGAAGGGCATAGGCATCCCCGGTACCGTAATAGGTCGAATCAACATCGACAATCTGGCTCACGGGAAAATTGACCTGAACCAGCTGGATATCAGCTACACCCTGACCGGAAGGCAGTTAATCGTAAACCGTTTCAGCGCTAAAACCCTGGGAGGCGAAGCGGAGGGACGGGCAACCATAGACCTGGTAAAGGATAATCCCCCTGTTACAGTGGCTTTCGCCTACAACAGGATCAAGGTGCAGAATATAGCCAAGCTGAGCGAGAAATCGAAGGGAAGGCTCTTTGGCACTGCCAGCGGAAACGCGGAACTCTCTTTCCGCCTGCAGAAGGAGAAGATTCTCCCGACCCTGAGGGGCAAGGTGGAATTCAACATCATCCGGGGCAAGGTGGCCAACACCGGCATTCAGAACGGTCTGGGGATATGGCTCTCGGAGCTGAAATACAAGCTGAAGGACATGGAGTTCAACAAGATCTACGGCAACGTGGCCCTGCAGGGGGAGAACTTCCACATCAACACCTTCACTTTCAATGCCCCGGACGTGAAACTCAACGTGGACGGCGACCTGACAAAAGAGCTGAAGGGCAGCATCAGGCTGAACCTAAGCTTTACCCGGCGCTTCATTCAGGACCTCCCCAATCCGGTCCTCCTTCAGATGAACCGCTACAAGAAAGGAGACTGGTACAACTTCCTCTTTGAGGCCCGGGGTGATGATGTCACCAATTCAAAGAACATCAAGAGGATTCATTAACCCCTGC
>CALCJG010000365.1 GCA_937967705.1 uncultured Spirochaetia bacterium | reverse complement strand
AAGGGTCAGCGGCGTCCTCCGCTCGAACACCTGACCGAAAAGAAGCCGAAAAAGGTGATGAAGATATGCGGCGGAGTGTCAAAGTATATACGGTCATTTAATTCCAGAAGGATCTTGATCAGATCACGCTCCCCGCGCCGGATGATCCCGTGAAGCTGCGCCCGGATTGTGGCCATGACGAGGGCGGGCCCCACACCGTGGCTGGATACGTCCCCGATGCAGAAGAACATCCCCTCCTCACCGGCCTCCATAAAATCGAAGTAATCCCCTCCGACCCCCTGCATGGCTCTGTAGAATGTGCCGATGGCATAATGACCCTCCAGAAGGGCGGGTATCTTTTCGGGGAGCAGTCTCTTCTGTATCTCTCCGGCAGCCGCCAGCTCGCCCTTGATCTCCTCGCGCTCCCTGAGCCCGGACATCATAGCGTTGAGCGACACGCCAAGCTCTTCTATCTCGTCCATCCCCTTTTCTGGAAAAAGAGTGGAGAGGTCTCCCTCCTCGGCCTTCCTGGCCTGCTCGATGACCCCCTTCACGCGGCGGACCATGAACCCGGAAAAGACCCATGCTAGAAAAACCGCCGCCAGGGCCACCCCCAGCGAAAAGCGCAGCATAATCTTCCTGTTACGGGCAATCTTCCGTATCCCCTCCGTTTTGTCGATGAGGACCGCATTGTATCCCGCGGTGTTGCTGTTCAGGAGAAGGCCGATGAGTCCTTCCTCATCCACATCATAACCAAAAACATTGAACTCGGATATCAGCGGCGTTTCGTCCATCCGCCACATGTATTCCTCCGCCTCACTGCGGCTGCGGGATAAAATTCCATTTGGGAAGACCTTTTCTCCTTTATGGCCCGGAAGAGTCGATGAGAGCGCCGTCTCGGAACGCCCATCCCTGATCCAGTTTCTTACAGTCTCCCATCGTGCTTTCTCAATCAGCCTACTGCGACCCGAACGAAGATATTCTTTATAGGCCCCCTGGTCTTCCCGGAACTTCAGGTGTACGTAATCATAGAGCACGGCCTCCCGAAGGTATTTAAAGGCATCCCCTGCTGAAATTCCAGACGACCGGCCGATATCATTACGAACGTTTTTCAAATCATTTTTGAGTTCCGCCATTTTTTGGGCCAATTCCTTTAGCCTGGCTTTCAGAGCCTCTACAGCTTCCTTCCCATCACCGGAAACGGCCTTGCCCCCGGCGACCTGCTGTCCTTTAAGGGCAATAGCTGTTTTTTCATATTCCGCTTTGATGCCATTCATCTCTTTGTTATAATAGACCTCAGCATTCTTAATTTCATCCCGATAGGGATTGAATCTGTCAAAGGCACTGTACCTGCTGCGAAGCAGCTTCCAGTATTTTTTATAAAGATCACGGGATTCGCCGTCAGAGCCGGGTGCGATTCTCTTTTCCCGCAGAAGCTGAGAACGCAAGCGAAGTTTTCCGATTATCTCACTCATCTTTTCACAAATATCCGCATCTGCTTTCAAATAGGCTTCCCAACGAGAAGGATGCAGACTTATCTCCTGAACAATCCTTCGCAGCCGTTCCTCTGTGGCGGGATTTTGATAAAGAGGGGCATACTCAGCCCTGAAGAGGGAACCGCCGATATGGTAATCCTGACCCCACTTCCTATCACCAGGGGGAGACTCCTCCTGCCTTTCAAAGAATGACTTTTTATCCCGGCGATACTCCCGGCTCTCGAGCAGGGGACTGAAGCGCATCCGGCTCTCCCTCATATAGCCGCCGGTATCATAATTGATTTTTCCCGCAAGGGAGTAGGACAGGATGCGTACATAGGCTCCATGAAGGCCGACCTGCTCTATACGCTGCAAATGATACTCATAAAATTCCCGAAGCATCTTCGCCAACCGGGCCTCACGGGGATTTTCTTCCGTTGTGAAATAATCATCCGAGGTTTCCTCTTTAGCCTCAAGACGGCGTTGATGAGCTGCCGCCTCACGGGCACCCTCCTGCAGCTTCTTATAATCCCCTGCAGATATTGGGCGGCCGTCCCGGTATTTCAGCTGACTCCGTATAATACGCTCCAATCCGGCAATCTCCTTTTGGGGAAGATAAACGCTGTAATAGGTATCCACTTTCTTCCGGAAATAATCATATTTCATCTTCATCCCAAGGCTTCGCCCCAGACCCTTGAGTCGGTTTCCCAGGGTATCCTTTTTTCGATAGACTACCTTCTTATACTGGCGGAGATCTCTCTTTTTCTCCTTAATCCTCAGTTTCATCTCTTCCACCAGAATAAGATTCCGCTTAACGTTCTCCATATCGACGACAACCGAACTGATATACCTGAGGGATGGCTCAACCTCCTTCTCGAAACCCTCCTCGAGAATCTGGCTTTGATGGATGTAATGAAAGATCGTGGCTGTAACGAGTATCACAGTAACGAAGATACCTGTTAAGAAGGAGAGTTTGAAACGTATTCCCGGTGCTATTCTTCTTATCAACGCATTCTTTTGAATTATTTTCAAGAGATTATCCCTTTTACTTGTCATCCCCCTTCTCCCTGATCATGATGAGCCGATTACCTCCCTCCTCCGCTTTCTCATAAACCACCTTAAGAATTCTCCTGTATATGTTGACCCCAAGTCCCCCATCCCTTCCTTCCTCATGGTAGGCATCCAAATCCGGATCGGGAACGGTAAGGGGGTTGTAAGGTTCAGCGGCATCGCACAGGATGAATTTAAACTGCTCAGGGGTTTCCTGCATGATGAGTTCTATCTCTCCCTCCGGGGATCCCTTGTAACCGTGGATGATGATGTTGCTCACAGCCTCGTCCACCGCCAGGATGACGCGGTTTTTTTCAATATCACTCAGCTGATTACCAATGAAAGCGGAGATTGTACTGCGCAAAGGGGTCAGAGCATCGAGATTGCTTTGAACACGCAAACGGGTTTCCTTCTGAGGAATCACAGGAATGTCCGTTACAGGCTCTTAGCTGCGTCGGGAACAGACTTGTAGAGCCGGATTTTTTTGGTAAAGTACATGACCTCCATGGTATCCCGAACCACAGGGCTGACACCGGCCAGGACGATATCGCCCCCCTTGCCCTTAACGAGGGTCAGAGCCGCATTCAGGACACCAATACCTGCTGAGGAGATATAACTGACTCCAGAAAAATTCAGGATAAATACTGTTTGCCCGGCGGCTATCCGTTTTTCCAGAGCCTCTTTTAACACGGGAGCTGTTTTCGCATCTATGTCCCCGGTTAACACCAAAACACTCTTACCCTCAAAATTAGATTCTTCAACTGACAAGTTCGCATCTCCCATTCTTTTTCCCTCATCTATTTGCTTTAAGCTCATCCCAAAGTTTTTTCTCGGTGATAAGGCCGTAAAGGATACGCTCAAGCCTGTCGATATCATAAAAATGCTTCGATTCGGGATTCCCCTCGAAGATATAGGCATATTTACGTATCCCCTTTATAGCGGCACCGATATCCCCGTTGAGAATACCCCGGGTAATACGGTAATAAAGTTCGATGGCAATCATATCCCGCAACTCTTCTTCGAAGGTCCCTTCGCGCTTATTTAGAGCTGTTATCAGTCGTGTTACATTGTCCTTTGAGTAATCCTCACCATCACTATAACGGATGATATAGTATGCCAACAGCTTACGGCACTTCGGGATATTGTTGTACTTGCTTGCGATCAGGATATTGTCATAGAGCCGTTTTATTTCTTCATCAATCCTGATCTTTTCAGCATCTGACGACAATGTAACAGGGGTCAGAGCCTCTTTAAGGCTTCCGATATCAATTCCTGATACTGTAGCACGAAAAACATCTTCACTCTTTTCCCCTGCAATTTTTTGAAACTCTACAAGCGGCTCTTCGATAATATTCGTAAATTCAAGAGATTCCGGACTCGTGGAGATGATGACATGAAGCTGCATTTTCTCCAAGAAAAAGATGGCACCATCTCCCACAGCAGAAAGATTTTCCGACATGGCATAATGGATAAGCCGCTTACACCGGGGAGCTATGCTTTGTAGATAAGAAGGTTCTTTAGCCTCCTCCTCTATCCGAGCCATCAGTTTACGTATATTCTGCTGATGATTTGAGACTCTCCATCCAGCCTTATAGAGAGGGTCATAAAGATATTCGGTAAATGCTTTCTTACCTGAAATGGCTAAAAGCCGGATGATCTTGATCAGATCCTGTGCAAGGGTTATAGCAACTTTTATTCTTTTTTCTGACATCGCTTATGGGATGCCATATTTTTCCATCATAGTCAAGAATATTATTAACGTAATATATGCTAACTGGGCTCTGACCCCAACCTGCTTCAATTCCTTTCAAATCTATGCAGATCCCCCATTCCAAACCACTCCCTCCCATACTTCAGCAGCCTGTCAACCCTCTCCGCCAAAGTATTCCCTAAACCCAGAAAATACTCATGAAGTACGACCGGTATTCCCGAAATCATTTCCTCCCTTAGATACTG
>CALCJG010000364.1 GCA_937967705.1 uncultured Spirochaetia bacterium | reverse complement strand
CACGGGGATTCCCTTATCCAGCAATCGGGCCACGATACGGCGGCCGATAAATCCCGCCGCGCCGGTAACCAGGGTTTTCTCAAATTCATACTTTTCCATCAAGGACTACCTCGTCTGTTTCAGTGTTCGGTTTTCTGAAATGCTTTCATACCGTCTCAATGCCGGCGGCGTGATAAACGGCCTCGCATCCCTTGACCGCCTCCGGTTTCTGGAATCCCCTCATCGCCTTGTTTGTTTCGGGGTTTTCCGCCAGCCCTATCTTTCGCTGCTTGTCGTACCAGAGGGGGTTGTAGGCCAGCAGGGCGGCCCGCCGGACGCCCTCCCCTTTGAGGAAGGCGGCCAGGCCCGTGAGATTTTCCCGGCTGTCGGTAATGCCCGGCACGAGGGGGGTTCGGGGCAGCACGGATATCCCCCCCTTTTTTTCCTCCCGAGCGAGCCTGCGGAAGTTTTCCAGTATGAGGGCGTTGGAGGCGCCGCAGTACTTTCGATGAGCGGTGTCGTCGATGAGTTTGAGATCGAAATAGACGGCGTCCAGGAGGGGGTATATCTCCTTCAGAAAGTAGTCACCGTCGAAGAGGCCGCAGGTCTCCAGGAGGACGCGGATGCCCTTTTTTCGGAGGACCCGGAGGAGTTTCGCGAGAAATTCCGGAAAGAGGGTCGGCTCGCCGCCGGAGAGGGTGACGCCACCGCCGGAGTTGTCGAAGAAGGGCTTGTCCCTCTCGATGGTTGCGACGATCTGCTCAACGGTCATCTCCCTCCCCACCCGGGTCAGGGCACCGGAGGGGCAGGTGCCCAGGCACTCGAAGCAGAGGGTGCAGATGTTTCGGTCAACGAAGAAGGGATTTTTCGGGGAGACCGCGCCAAAGCGGCAGGTCCCGGCGCAGGCGCCGCAGCCGAGGCAAAGGGCCGGGTCATGGGATATTTCCACTCCGCGCCGCTTGCTCTCGGGGTTGTGGCACCAGAGGCAGTTAAGCGGGCAGCCCTTGAAGAAGACCACCGAGCGTATGCCGGGCCCGTCGTCCAGGGAGTTCCCCTTGATGTCCAGGATGAGAGGGGTCGCGGTCCCTTTTGTGTTCCGCTTCGATTCGGATTCCTTCAGCTTCATGCATATGCCTCGCTTTCGTTAGATGCCGTACTCCGCCCTTTCGATCAGCTCCAACTGCATCTCCCGGTTGAGGGTCACGAAATAGGCGTTGTAGCCCGAGATGCGCACCAGGAGGTTTCGGTAACGCTCGGGATGGGCCATGGCGTTTCGTAGGGTTCGGGAGGAGACCATGTTGAACTGCATCTGCATGCCCCCCAGAGAGAAGTAGCTCTTTACGTAGGCCTGCATGGCCTTTAAAATTTCCTCCAGGGATTCCCCGGGTTTGGGGACCAGCTTCACATTGAAGGCGATGTTGTTGTCCATGCACCGCGGTTCCAGCCGGGCCACGTCGCGTATGTTGTCCAGGAAGCTTGTGGAGGCGCCGGGATGGGGGGTGAGCCCCGGCGTGAAGGCCTTGCCTCTCAGCCGCCCGGAAGGCAGAGTGCCCGAGAGATTTCCATAGGCCACGTGCTGGGACATGGACCAGAAACCAGTGGTGTAAGACCCGCCCCGGAAATTCCTGTGAGCGGCGTAGGCCTCGTGCACCAGCGCCGTTACCCGGCGGGCCATCTCCAGGGCCTCGCCGTCTCCCGAGCCGAAATGGGGCACCCGGCTGCCTATGAGAGCCTGAAGGGACTCCCTGCCGGAGAAATCCTTGCTGAGAGCGTCCAGAAGGTCCCCGAAACCGATCAGCTTTTCATCGTAAACGAGCCGTTTGACGGCCATGAGGGAATCCACCACGTCGGCCAGGCCGATGTTGGAACTTCCGGATGTGTTGTACCGCGCACCGCCTTTAGTGACGTCCCGTGCCTTTTCCAGGGTCCCGTCCGTGAGGGAGGAGAGGAAGGGGGTGGGCCGGAGAAAAGCATGGGCCTCGGCGTAGCCGTTGTTGAGCTCCGTGGCCTGATCGATGAGGAATCTCTGCTGGGTCGCGTAAGCTCCGAAGAAGTCCTCGAAGGCGGGAAAATCCCCCCGGGCCGGGTCCCCCGTTTCGGGGCCCAGTCGTTCGGTCATGTGGGGATGGCGTCCGTTGTTAAGGGCCATCTCCAGGGCCGAGACCATGTTCATCAGAAGGGACCCTGTGTGCCCCGTGTGGCGGCCCGACAGGGTCGGCTCCACGCAGCCGGTGGCGGACCAGTCGCGGATGTGTTCCTCCGCATATCCTTTGCCTGCGAGGGAGGCGAAGACCGCCTCGTCGTTGTGCATCGACGGGGTCGCGGAGGTGGTGTAATTGACGTGGCAGAGGCGTTTGAGATAGGATTCGCTGTTGACGCCGGGATGATATCGGGCGTTCAAGTTGGGGTCCCGCAGCTTCAGCATCTCCGTTGCCTTGAGGAAGAGGCAGGTCATGTCGTTGACGGCGTCCTTGCCGTCGGTGGTCACGCCGCCCAGGGTGATGGCCTGATCCGAGGAGCTCCCGCCGAAGAGATAGTTGCCTATGTCCGGCACCAGGGGCAGGTGATCCGTGCAGCGCATGTAGAGGTCGCCGATGAGTTCCAGTGCGTGGCGTACATAGGCCTCCCGTTCCTCATCGGAGTTCAGCTTCTTCATGTCCGCCTCGAAATAGGGCTGAAGCCACTGGTCCAGCCGGCCGAGGGAGAGACCGGTGTTGACGTTTTCCATATGCAGGGCGATCCATCCGATCCAGACCGCGTTGACGGCCTCATGCAGGGTGCGCGCCGGGTTGAGGGGCACACGGGCGCAGATCTCTGCCAGGCGCATGAGCTCCTCCCGGCGGGCGGAGTCGGCTTCCCGTCCCGCCTGACGCGCCGCCTCTTCGGAGAGACGGCCCGCGTAGAGCTCCACGCCCTCCAGGGCGATCCGCATGGCCCGGAGAGCGTTCTGTCCCGCCTCGTCGGAAGTTTCTTCCAGTCGAAGATCGATCTCCTCCCGCAGGCCCGAAGTTCCCTTCCGGAGCAGGGAGGGGTAGTCCGGAACGGTGTGCGAAATCCCCACGGCCTTCCAGACGAAGTAATAGACCCAACGCTCGTCTATACGGAGGCAGAGGGGATAACCCTTCCGCAGGCGGACGTAGTCCTTGATGGTGCGTCCCAGCCAGAAGGGAAAGATCTCCCTGTGCAGGATCTCGATGTCCCCGGGGGATATGCGGTAGGGATTGAGCGGCCGGTTCTCTACGCTGCAGAGCTCGCCCCAGAGGAGGCAGCCGTGGGTCTCGGGATAGAGGATCACTCCGGTGGGCTCCCGGGCGGTGGTGGTCCCGGCGAGCAGGGAGCCTTCGGGGATGAGGGGCTTCTTCGACGCCATCAGATGGCGGAAGGCCATCGCCTGGCGCAGTTCCGGCGACCAGGGTTTCCCCTCGCCGTCGGTTTCGAATCCCGTATCGCGGAAGTAGCGGGTTAGCAGGAGCGGCCGTTCGATGCATATCTCCGGCATGACGGTAAAGTGGCGTTCCAGCATGGCCTTAAGCCGGGGGAAATCCTCCAGAGAATATTTCTGCAGGGAGGGGTCGTCGAGATGCTTTACGCCGGAACCGAAGGATGCATAGGCAACGGAATGGGACGGGGACCCGTCGTTGTCCGTGTTCCGGCTCTCGTCGGCCGCGGGTTCGGGCTGTGCCGGTTCCGTGTTTCGCTCCCTTATCTCCCAGCGTTTGCGCCGCCGCATCATCCGGGCGTGGTGTTTCCCGAGGAGCAGGGATATGTAGAAGTTGAAGATCTGGAGACAGCCCATATCCCCCTCCAGGATCATCTTGTTGTGGAGAATCAGCATCAGGGTCTCGTTGGGGGTGATTCGCAGCATCTCCATGACCGTGCGGCGGTCCCTGAAGCGCAGCACCACGTCGGGATTTTCGGGGATGCTCCGGAGGGCGCGCATCCTGCCGCGGGACACGGACAGGGCTCTGTTGACGGCGCCGTCCTCCGAGGAAAATCCCAGGGTAAAATCAAAGAAGCCGCCGTCGTGCCGAAGGTAGGAGTTGAGTCTCCTGCGGTGATTGAAGAGGAAGGCCATGAGATGCAACAGGATTCCCACCAGTATGTTCATGTTAATGTTATCTCCCTGGAAATATTCCGTTCGTTTAAATGCCGAACTCCGCCCTTTCGATCAGCTCCATCTGCATGTCCCGGTTCAGGGTCACGAAATAGGCGTTGTAGCCCGAGATGCGCACCAGGAGGTCCTGGTAGTTTTCCGGGTGGGCCATGGCGTCCCGGAGCGTTGCCGAGGAGACCACGTTGAGCTGCATCTGCATCCCGCCCAGCTCGTTGTAGGTACGGGCGTACTGGAAGACATGCTCCACCGTATCGGCGTGGGTCTCCCGGGCGCCGGGCACCACCTTGACGTTGAAGGCGATGTTGTTGTTCATGTGGGCCGCCTCCAGCCGGCTCACGTCCCGGATATTGTCCAGGAGGCTCCGGGAG